>DCGH01000016.1:11247-29079 GCA_002315205.1 Erysipelotrichaceae bacterium UBA1783 | reverse complement strand
ATTGCTGTCATCAACAAATTCGTATTCATCACATCCAATGAAGTTTTTCTTTGCGTCATCTACCTCTTTGTAAACACAGGTAATTTCTGCTTTGCTTTCCTCGTGAAATTTTACAACCTCACGATAATCTATCGTACAGATCATATAGCTTGGAGCAATGACAACATAATCCTCTTTGCACTCTGCAATCTGCTGACGATACTGATTTAAAATCGCAATATCTGTATAATACAGATCATTACCAATATCCTTGTTTGTATAAAGAAGCTGTAATGATCCCGTCTTTGAATTTAAATCATATTGAGCACCAGTTCCTAAATACTCTACTAAAGAACGTGGTTTCTCTTTCGTTAAAACCTTTATAGTTTCAATTTCTGAATTCACCATATTACTTAGAATAAAATCAACTATACGATATCTGCCAAGCATACTCATCGCAGGAATAGTTCGATATTCTGATAGACCTTCAATCTTGACTCTGCTTTCTTCAAAGTTAACAATTCCCAAGATTCCTTTCATCCTATTTCACCTCCTTGGATGTAATCAATGTGATTTTCTCACGATTTCCTACTTCCATATTTTCCTTAACAGTTAATCCTTCCATAACAATGCAATTGATAACCTTCGCACCTTTCTCTATTATTACATTTGGCATGACAACTGCATCTATAACCTCAGCACCCTCTAATACATCTACATTTCTAAAGATAACACTGTTTTTAACTGTTCCATTAATATAACAGCCCTGATTAATCACACTCTTCACAGGCTTAGCCTTTGGTCCAATTCTGGTTGCGGTCGTTGGCGTATCCTCAGTATAAATCTTCCAGTCATCATCATTTAGTTTTAATGGATTGTTTTCAGATAATAAATCCATGTTTGCTTCCCATAAAGATTCTACCGTTCCTACATCCTTCCAATAACCATCAAATGGATAGGCCATCAGCTTCTTTCCTTCAGCCAATAGCTTTGGAATAATATTCTTGCCAAAGTCATGGCTTGATGTTTCATCCTTTGAATCCCTGATCAATGCCTTTCTTAAGGTATGATAGGAGAAAATATAGATACCCATACTTGCCAGATTATTCTTTGGTTTTGATGGCTTTTCCTCAAATTCATAAATACTATTGTCTTCGTTGGTATTCATAATACCGAAACGCTTTGCCTCTTCCAGGGTAACCGTTAAACCCGCAATGGTTAAATCTGCCCTATTCTGCTTATGGAAGCTTAGCATTTCATCGTAGTCCATCTTATAGATATGGTCTCCAGAAAGAATCAATACATACTCTGGGTCATACTGGTCCATAAAGTCAATATTCTGATAGATTGCGTCTGCTGTACCACGATATAGTGAGAAACCCTCATCTGTTTCTCTTGGGCATAATACAAAGGTGCCTTTATTACGACCCTCTAAGCCCCATGTTGAGCTATGAGAAACATATGAGTTTAATGCAATTGATTCATATTGGGTTAGGATTCCAACATAATTAATATGAGAATTCGCGCAGTTACTTAGCGGAAAGTCAATAATACGATACTTTCCACCATAGTATACAGCAGGCTTTGCGACCTTCTTTGTTAAGTCGTTTAGTCTTGTACCTCTTCCACCTGCTAATATCATTCCTAGCATTTCTGTTTTCATAAAAATTACCACCTTTATTATTTGTAAATAGTTTTTATCTATGAAAATTATAGCACATATCACACAACAATAAATTATGTGCAGGCAAATAAACTAAAAAAACACTCTGATAAGCTTGATAAGCTTAATAGAGTGTCTTCATTTTATTTTGTAAAATCAGCTCTAGCTGCAGCTGCCTTATAATAAGCAGTATCCTCAAAGATTTCGTTTGTATAAGGATTTACTTTTCTAGCCTTTGCACGCTTGATAACAATAACTGCACCAACAATATTTGCGATTAATGCAAATGTTGACCAGATCATCATCCATGTTGGATCAGCTCCGGTTGATGTTCCAGCCACAATTGAGCTTACTGTTTCTGTTCCATTTGAATATAGAGATGGTAATACAGCCCAGCTGAACCATTGAGTACCTGCAGAGTTTGTTTCCTGGAATAATGGGAATACCTGAGCGAACATACACCAGATACATAAAGTATTTGCTCTATTTTGGATCCAGCCACCTCTATTCCATAATAATGCGGCAATCGTTGGAGCTAATAATAAAGCAACACCACAATACCAGGCATGAGTAGGTAAGCAATTGTAAGTGTAAGTGAAGTTCCAGATATCATAAGTAATGATATAAACTAAACCCATATCAGCCCAGATCATATCCTTTTCATCCTTTGAACCATAAACCTTCCACCAGCCAGTCATTAAGAAAATGTTGATAATACCAGCAACACCATTAAATACATTGTGTAAGCCACCATATAACCAAACATCCTCAGAGCTTAACCACCAGCTGTTCCAACCATTAATTGCACTTTCAAAATCTGAACATACAGCAATAATGATATTTGCAGCAACAATTAAAAATGGATAACATTTAAACCAATGTGTTTTGCCAATACCCTGTTGGTATTTGATCCACATAAATCCAATACATCCCATTAATGAAGCATATAGCTTGAAGTAATGGAACCAGCCATTCATATACATATATGTCTGGTTGTTTAAAGCCCAAGCCTGCCCCGCTTTAGCACAAACAGCAATTGCAATGAAGTACACTGTTAAGATTGTTGGGATAACATAGAACATAATGTATCCACCCGTCTTGCTTCTTCTTGCAAATTCATTTAGTAAAATAAGTGCGCCTAAAACAACAAATAGCATTAGCCATTGAGATAAGGCATTTTCTCCTAAAACATGAAACATAAATTTCCCCCTTTAATGTTTTTTTCTTTTATATTCTATTCTCTTATATATGCAAAGTAAACAAAAAAAGGAATTGTAGATTCCTTTTTATATTCATTAATGTCTCTTTCTTCTTTCTCTGCTTGTCAATACTATAGCTATAATGAAAACAACTAAAGAAATGACACCAAATACTAAAATTGCCATAATGGTAACAGCAGGGAACATAAAGCTTCCATTTGGTAATGGAGTATAATTTGCCTCATCCATTTTTAAACTCGCATAAATTACTAAAGCATCGATGACCAGAACTGCTGGAATCATCCATAAATAGTTTTTTGGTTTTGGATGATCAAAATGATTCGGTCTTCTTGGGGCAAACAGATTTGCAATGGCTTGAATTAAAGAGAATACCACAACCACAATAGAAATTGCTCCAAAAATTAAAATTGCCATTGCTGTATAGCTTTTTGCATCCGGTTCATTGACATGTGGTAAATCAATAGCTGCTGCAATTACAATTGCAACAATATCAATTAAAACCATTTTTACGATATTAAACAGCGGTCGATACCATTTATTTCTCATAGCTAGCCCCCTATTATTTGAATTCCTTTTCATATATTATATTCTCCTTGGCATTTATTGTAATACCATTTTTAGAGAAAACAATATCTTTATATTCCTTGAAGCCACATTTTTCCTGTACGCGCTTTGATTGTTTATTATTTACAAAATAACCAGCCATAATAAAATCCAAACCAATTTCATCAAACAGATATTTCATTACTCTTAAGCAGGCTTCAGGCATAAAGCCCTTTCCCCAATAATCCTTAGAAAGAACAAAGCCAACCTCTCTACCTTTTAATGGATCAAGCTCTGGATTTTCTTCTTCATCATATTTCTCAATACCAAAAGAACCAATGACCTTCCCTTCATATTCAATCGCAAAGGTTTTTTTACCTTGAATAAACAATCCTAATATCAGCAATGATTCTTCTTTACTTTTGTGAGGCTGCCAGCCAGCCATCTGACCAACACCATCCACAGATGCATATTCAAAGAAATCATCTAAATCCTCTTTTCTCCAAGGTCTTAAAATCAAACGTTCTGTAGTTAAAACTACTTTTGAAATATCAATATCTGCATTCATTTAATTAATCCTTATTCATAAAATACTCTCTGACAATGGAAATAAAGTATAGAGAACCAGTAATAATTACTGTTTTCTTTCTTTCTAATGCTTTTTCAATTGCTTTAATATAGTCTGATTCAACTTCAACATCATAGCCCAAAGCTAATTCCTTAGCATTACTCATACGATAGTTTTCAAATTCAGTGACAATAACCTCGCCTCTTTGAACCAGCTTACCAAGCATTTTGTGGTATTCCTTGTCCTTTAACGCAGAGAAAACGATGACATATTCCTTATTCATACTATCTAATGAAGCACATAAACCATCAATGCCATTTTCGTTATGGGCTCCATCAATGATAACTAGTGGATTCTCATTAACCTTCTCAAAACGTCCTGCCCAGCTAGTCTGTAAACCAGATACTAATTGCTGCTCATTTACCTGAATCAGCTTCTTCCTATTCAGCTGATCGATTAATTCAATTGCAGCACAGCTGTTTAAAATCTGATACACTGCACTAGTAGGAATCGAAATTTCATGCTTTTTATATTGATAGCGAATACCTTCGCCATAGACAATTTCCTTTGGCTTCTTTGTTAATACCAGCTTTGCCCCTCTATCATTACAGATAGATCTGAACACATCCAATACTTCCTTTTTCTTTTCAAAGGTAACTACTGTTAACCCTTCCTTGATAATACCACCCTTTTCTATGGCAATCTTTTCGAAGGTATCACCTAATATCTGCATATGGTCCTTTTCAATATTGGTAATCACTGCACCAATTGGTTTTATTACGTTTGTAGCATCTAATCGTCCACCCAAACCAACCTCATAGATAACATAATCCACCCTTTTTTCTAAGAAATACATAATGGAAATAAACATATCAATTTGAAACATGGAAAGATGCTTTTCTTCCCATTCCTTCTGATACTGGTTCACCATATCTAAAAAGTATTGAGAGTCAATATTGATATCATTAATTCTGATTCGGTCTAAATGTGTCACTAAATGTGGTGAGGTAAAGCTTCCTACCTTATAGCCTGCTGTCTGAAGAATATTTCTTAGATAGTTGGTTGTTGAACCCTTGCCATTGGTACCAGCGACATGGATACATTTTAGGCCATATTGAGGATTTCCTTTTTCTTTCAGATAGGCATTGAAATCAGAAAAAGGAAAATCACTTTTCTTTCGATTGGTTACCCAATCAATCGCTTGTTCAATTGTGCTAAACATACTACATTCTCCAATCGATTTGTGCTAAGCCATTTTCTTCTAAGAATTGATTTGCCTTTAAAAAATGTCCATTTCCTAAAAATCCACGATAAGCACTTAATGGAGATGGATGAGCACTCTTTAAAACTAAATGCTTTGGATTATTTAACAGCTTTGCTTTTGATTGAGCATGGCTTCCCCATAATAAGAAAACAATTGGCTGATCCTGCTTGTTTAGCTGTTCAATGACATGGTCGGTAAACACCTCCCAGCCCTTGTCCTTATGTGAATTTGCCTTGTGGGCCTCAACCGTCATAACCGTATTCAATAAAAGCACACCCTGATTAGCCCATTTTACCAGATGGCCATTTTTGCTCATTGGACATTGGAACTCATCAGCTATTTCCTTATAAATGTTCACTAGTGATGGTGGTAGAGGAATTCCTTGCTTTACCGCAAAGCATAAGCCACAGGCTTGACCTTCCTCATGGTAAGGATCCTGTCCTAAAATAACCACCTTGACCTTATCTAAATCGGTATAATAGAACGCACTAAAAACCTCCACCTTTGGTGGATAAATGGTTTTTGTAGAATACTCCTCTTTAAGAAAAGAGGATAATTCCTTAAAATAAACCTGATTAAACTCGTTATTTAAAAAACTATCCCAACTTTTATTGATCATTATTTTACACTTTCAAGTATATACATACTTATTGGTGAAACCTCGACAATACCATCCGCGATGATATCACATTCACCATTTTCGTTACATATTATTCTCTTACTTTCAGATAAGCTATAGCCATAGCTATTATCTGAAGGATTGATAATCATTGTAGCCCCATTGACTGTATAAATGATGACATCATTGTCCTGGTAAATGTCATAATCTTCATTTAAGCCAATGTTAAATTTCTTTTTTATTTGGATAATTGCCTTAGTATAGTCAATAACATCCTGATGTAGCTTTCTTTGCTCATCTGTAATCTTGTTCGCTGACTCTGGCCCGTTATAGGTATTGGTCAAGCCATTTTTGCTGGTGCAATGCTCCTGGCCTGCATGTAAGAAGGCAACACCTTGAGCTAATAGATTGATACCATTGATTAATTTAATTCTTCTGGTAATTTTTTCCTCTGAATCTGTAGAGCAGCAAACCTTTAGCTTATCATATAGCGTTGCATTATCATGACACTCGATATAATTGATGGATTGCTCCTTGTTGAAGAAACGCTTGCCCTTGATAACCTCAATGGCTTCCTTCACTAACCAGCCATTACCACTACCATAGCCAGTGTTTGCCATTTCAAAGGTACTTCCCTTGATAATGTCTCTAAAACGATCGTTAAAGAAACCAATAGAAGGAACCTTTTCACTATTATCATAGTGGGTAAGAATATCCATAGATACACCAGCACTGATTTTCCAGCCTTCACCATAGAAGATGACATTCGGTTTAATCTGTTTCACAGCAGATAATGCCAAATTCATCGTTTCTGTATCAATGAAATTCATTAAATCAAATCTGAAGCCATCCACATCATATTTGCTGACGAAAAACTTTAATGTATCAGCAATATATTTTCTGCACATCAGCTGTGTAGAATCGCATTCGCTACCACAACCAGTACCATCATACAGCTCTCCCTTATCGTTTATACGGAAGAAATAATATGGAACAGTTAGATTAAAGCAGCTTCTTAGTGCATAGTAGTGATGATTAAATACCACATCCAAAATCACCTTTAGGTTATTTTTATGCATTTCAGAAATGCATTGCTTAAATTCATCAATGACCACTAGTGGATTCTCTGGATTAGAGCTATAGGTACCCTCTAAGCATTGATACTGTACTGGATCATATCCCCAATTATAATAGCTGCTTTTATGATAGTCGTTCACTGAACCAAAATCATTTACTGGTAATAGCTGAATAGTTGTGACACCTAATTGCTTCAAATATGGAATTTCGTCCATTAAAGATTTAAAGGTTGCTTCCTTTGAAAAATCACGAACAGAAAGCTCATAGATAATTTCATTTTCAGAATCAGTCTCAGCCTTTGAAACCGAATCCTCTAAAGAAACGACAACACTTGCTTTGCTGTTGGCAATACTTGCCTTACCATATGGATCCACTGTTTTTGCTACCTGACCATTGACAGTTACCATATAATAGTAGCTGCTTCCTGTTAGGTCCGCTCTAAATGATAATGAATAGATGCCCTTTTCTGTACGTTTCATTTTGAATAGCTTTTCGCCAATGACCAGAACGACCTCAGATGCAGTTGGTGCCCATAGCTTAAATGTTGTTAATTCACCAGTGACATTAGCCCCTAAATCACTACCACCATAGTAAAATTCTTCATTGAATCGAGTTGTCTTTACGATTTTACGATAGGTTAATGGCACGGTATAGCCACTAACCATCATAACCTCATATGGTTGCCCAATGACTAAATCCCCTTTATAAGTAAGCTTGTAGTCCACGGCATCCTTCTTATCCTTATGCTCTACAATCTCTAGTGGGATAATTTCCTTGTTTAAAATTAAATTGAATTTATCTGATACACCATTACAGATTCTCCTGCTTAAAGTTAAATTGATCTGGTTGTAATCATCTAGATATGCAAAAGCATAATACTCATTCATAAAAAACTACTTAATCTCCTCAAGATGCCAGATATCTCTGTTATAGTCATTAATTGTTCTATCACTTGAGAAATATCCGCTCTTTGCAATGTTTACTAAACACTTCTTTGTGAAGTTTACTCTATCCTTATATAGTTCATTCACATACTTCTGAGCATCAACATAAGCTCTGAAGTCTGCTAATAGGAAGAATTCATCGTTACGATATAGGATTTCATCATAGATGCTTCTAAATTCTTCCTTGTTGTCTGACCAAGTGCCATCAATTAGAGAATCGATAACCTTCTTGATGTCAGCATCCTTGTTGTAATATTCTAATGCGTTATAGCCGCTGTTCTTTAGCTGCTGTAGCTGTTCTACTGTATTACCGAAGATAACGATATTTTCATCGCCAACCTCAGCCTTGATTTCTACGTTTGCACCATCTAATGTACCTAAAGTAATTGCACCATTCATCATTAGCTTCATATTACCTGTACCACTTGCTTCCTTACCAGCTGTAGAAATCTGTTCTGATACATCTGCTGCATTTAGTAAGATTTCTGCTAGTGAAACACGATAGTTAGGAATGAATACAACCTTAATGAACTTGTTTACCTCAGGATCATTGTTGATGATTCTCTGTAATGTATTGATTAACTGAATAACCTTTTTAGCGAATACATAAGCAGGTGCTGCCTTTGCTGAGAAGAAGAATGTTACTGGCTGCATAGAGAATTCAGGATTGCTCTTAATCTGCTGATATAGATAGATGATATTCATACAGTTCATCATCTGTCTCTTATATGCATGTAATCTCTTTGCCTGTACATCGAAGATGCTATTTGGATCTACTTCAATGTCCATTGTCTTCTTAACATAATCAGCTAAAATCTGCTTTCTTTCAAACTTAACCTGCTGGAATTTTTCAATTAGCTGATCATCGTTAATATGATCCATCAGCATTTCTAGCTTACTTGCATCTTTAACGAATTCTTCACCAATTGTTTCCTTTAATAATTCAGTTAGCTGAGGGTTTGAATATAATAACCATCTTCTATGAGTAATACCATTTGTCTTGTTGTTGAACTTTTCTGGATATAATCTGTAGAAGTCGTTCATTACATCATTCTTTAAAATCTCAGTATGTAGCTTAGCTACACCATTGATTGAATAAACAGTTGCATCAGCCATATGTGACATATGAACCTGACCATCCTTAATGATAGATACTCTATATGCTAAATTAGCATCATTTGTCTTTGCCATAACTTCATTTCTGAATCTTCTATCAATTTCTCTGATTAATAAATAGATACGAGGTAATAAAGTCTGAATCATTCTTTCAGGCCACTTTTCTAATGCTTCTGACATAATTGTATGGTTTGTATAAGCAACGGTCTTCTGAACGATAGCCCATGCTGCATCCCATCCATACTTATGTTCATCTAATAAAATTCTCATTAATTCTGGAATGATTAGAATTGGATGAGTATCATTTAACTGAATAACAACCTTTTCAGGTAAATTATCTAATGTTCCATACTTTTTTAAATGAGTTTTAACGATTGTCTGTAAACCAGCAGAAACAAAGAAGTATTCCTGCTTAATTCTAAGCATTCTTCCATCTTCTGTTGAATCGTCTGGATATACGTTCTGACAAATCTTGTTTACTTCCTGAATATAAGCAATGAAGTCCTGACCAGCTGGAGCACTTTCAGAAGCCTCTGGCTTCCATAATCTTAAGGTATTAACTACCTTGTTATCTCTACCAATAATTGGCACATCATATGGTACAGCTCTTACAGTCTGGGCACCAACATGCTTAACATCCATAATACCATCCTGTCTCCAGAATGTTTCAACATGACCATAGAATTTAACCTCTACAGCATGTCTAGTATTTCTGACTTCCCATGGGTTGCCATATTCTAACCAGATATCTGGTACCTCAACCTGCTTGTCATTTTCAATCTTCTGCTTGAATAAGCCATATTCATAACGAATTGTGTTACCATGACCTGGTAAACCTAAGGTTGCTAATGAATCCATAAAGCAGGCAGCAAGTCTACCTAAACCACCATTACCTAAACCAGCATCTGCTTCAATGCCTTCTAATTCGTTTAAGTCAAAGCCCATATCCTCTAGGCCATCCTTAACGATGTTGTAAATACCTAAGTTCATTAAATTACTTGTTAATAAACGTCCAATTAAAAACTCCATTGAGAAATAATAAAGCTGCTTCTGGTTGTTTGTATCAATGTAATTTCTTGAGTAGTTCCAGTTTACATTTGCGTAATCTCTTACCATTTCACCTAATACAAGGTATCTTTCTGAAGCTTCAGTATTCTCTACTGATCTTCCATAGCTCTCTATTACCTTTTCTCTGTACTCCCTGATGAACTCTTCCTTGTTACTAAACATATAAATCTCCCTTTTTATGCAATTTAGCTTCAAATACGACTGCGCCATATGGTGCAAGTCTCATCTTTAGCGTGTATTTAAATCCATGAAGGTTACCCTTCTTTGCCATCAATTTTTTAAAGTTACACATATTACATCCATTATAAATGTCCTTTTCTGAGTTGATGACCTCAGTATAGTATCCCCATGTAGGAACACCGATTTCGAATTCCTCATATGAAACTGGTGCCATATTTAAAACAACAACATAGCACTTGTCATCAGAATATCTTACATAGCTGTAAATTCTCTGCTTTGCATTATCTGCATCAATCCATTTGAATCCCTTTGGATCAAAGTCATACTTATAGAAGGCAGGCTCTGCCTTGTATAAATTATTCAAGTCTCTACATAAGCGCTTGAAGCTGTCATGTAGTGGATATTCCAGCATAAACCAGTCTAACTGCTTTGCCTCATCAAATTCTCTGAATGAAGCAAACTCATTACCCATAAAGTTCAGCTTCTTTCCTGGATGAGTATACATATAAACCATCAGGTTTCTGCATTGCTTAAATTTATCCTCATAGCTGCCCCACATCTTATCGATGATTGTTCCCTTTGAATGAACAACCTCATCATGAGAGAATGGGCAAATAAATTTTTCTGAATAGTAGTACGCCATTGAGAAATTAATTAAATTGTGATTGTAATGACGATATTCAGGATCAAGCTTATAATACTTCAGAGTATCGTTCATCCAACCTAAGTCCCATTTATAGTCAAATCCTAATCCTTCTGCTGGATTACCGGTTACCTTAGGATAATCACTGCTATCTTCGGCAATTGTCATGACAGTTGGAAATTTTTCATGGATATGGTAGTTAAATCTCTTAATAAAGCTAATGGCTTCCTTGTTTTCACCTATACTCTTATTACCATGGTGGAAAATCAGATTGCTTACAGCATCTACTCTTACACCATCAATATGATATTTATCTAACCATAAAGCGACAGAGCTCATTAAAAAGCTCTTAACATGATTCTTTGAGAAATCAAAGTAATAGGTTCCCCATTCACTCTCCTGGTCGGATTCATACAGCGCAGTTCCATCGAATCTGCCTAAACCGAAGGTATCCTTCAGGAAGTGAACTAAAACAACATCCATAATAACGCCGATGTTATTTTGGTGACAGGCATCAATAAACATCATTAGCTGATATGGTGAACCATATCTTGATGTAATACTGTAATATCCATATTGCTGGTAACCCCATGAAGCATCTAATGAATGTTCGTTTAAAGGCAATAATTCAATATGGGTATAACCCATTTCCTTTACATATGGAATGATTGCATCAATCATTTCATAGTATGTTAACCACTTATCCTGACCATTATGCTTAAATCCACCAGCATGAAGCTCATAGATATTTAATGGCTGGTCGAAGCAACGATTTCTTCTTGCTAACCAGTCAGCATCTGTCCAATTGTAGTCTAAAGAAACAACCTTATTACACCAGCCTGGTCTTAACTCATTGTAGTATCCATAAGGATCGTTCTTTTCTACCAGCTCACCCTTATCTGTTTCCACAACATACTTATATGAAGTGTATTCCTTAATACCAGCAATGAAGATTTCCCAATAGCTGTATTTGCTTTTTTCCATAAAATACTGAGCATTGTTCCAATTGTTAAAATCGCCCATAACACGAACACTTTGAGCATTTGGAGCATAAACTCTGAAGGTAACGCCCTCATTTGATAAATGAGCGCCAAAAATATTATATGCATCTAGTCCATATCCATCATAGAAATTTTTTACTGAAGAAAGTTCCATTCACATACACCTCCATTGTCTATTTTACTATAAATCATTCTTAAAATCATTACAAAAAAGAGAATTATAATCATTTTCATTTCAAAAAAGTATCGATTTTATCGGTATTTTTTGCTGTCAAAATAAAAAACACGCTTTTTGCGTGTTTTGTTATAAATAATACTGTTTATTCGTTTCTTAGCTTTTCAACAAATGCTTCTAAACGATTCATGCCTTCTTCCAGCACTTCATCAGAGGCACAATAGCTAATTCTAAAGTTGACATCACTGCCAAAGCAGAAGCCTGGAGTTACAGCAAGCTTTCCTTCCTTAGCTAAGCGTGTACAGAACTGTAATGATGGCATATTAAATTCCTTAATAGATGGGAATACATAGAATGCACCCTCTGGTTTAGTAACCTCCAGATTCATTTTAGCAAGGCGCTCTAATACATAATCTCTTCTTCTTTTATATTCCACTAAGAATACTTTTGGATCAAAATCTAATGCCACCTCACAAGCTCTCTGGAAAGGTGCAGGAGTAGATGTAATTAAGTATTGATGAACTAGCTCTAATCTTTCTTTAATAGATGCATCCGCTAACAAATAGCCCATACGCCAGCCTGTCATAGCATAAGGCTTAGAGAAAGACTGCACAAGAATCAGTTGCTCTCTTAAATCTCTGAATTCCATGAAACTATGATACTCTGTATCATATACTAGCTGTCTGTAAACATCATCACACATAACAAAAATTGGCTTGTCTTTTACTGCATCATGAATTGCCTGTAGGCTTTCTTTATTTAAAATACATCCTGTTGGATTATTAGGTGAATTGATAATAATCAGCTTTGTTTTTTCTGTAATTGCTGCATTTAGCTTTTCAGGATTAATCTGGAATCCATCCTCAGTAGTGTCAATAAATACTGGCTTACCACCACAAAGCTTTGTAGCTTCATCATATAATAAAAAGGCTGGTGTAAAGATGATAACCTCATCTCCTTCATTTAAAACACCATATAAGGTTGTATAAATTCCTTCTGTTGCACCTACAGTAACAATAACCTCATCTGCTGAATAATCCATTCCCCATCTGTTCTTTTCAAACTCAGCAATCTTCTTTCTTAATGACATAGATCCACAGTTATGAATATAGTGTGTTTCATGATTTGCTAAAGCAATATCTACCTGCTGGTTTACCATCATTGGTGTATCAAAATTTGGTTCACCTAAGGTTAATGATAAACAGCCTTCAATGGATTGTGCCATTGCCGCAAATTCTCTGATTGGGCTTCTAGATACATTGTAAACTCTACTGTTTAGATATTGTTTCATTTCCATAAATAACATCCTCTTCTTATTTTTCTTTTTTATTATTTTATTCTCTTTCAGACAAAAAGAAAAGGAATCGATTCCTTTTCTTCCGTTATTATTTCTGTTCTTTTTTCTTGAACAGATATTCATCGATTTTCTTCACCATATTCTCTGGCATTTCCCTTGGGATTGGGAAGGTATAAGCATTTGCGATTCTTTCAGCAAAGTATTGAACAAACTCTGTTGTATGAATCAGATTTTTTGAATCCATAAAGAACAGCTGGTCGTATCTGTTATGAATATAAGCCATACCCGGACCACCAAAACGGCAGAAGCTCACTGCTGGGATACCCTGATCAGCAAAAGGCATACAATCAGAAGAATAAATATCCTGCTTTACGACTAGTTCAGCACCAATTTCTCTTGCCATATATTCAATATAATGAACACAGCTCTCTGGTCCTGTAACAGCAGCACTATCGGTACCTAATACTGGTCCGGCAACATCAACATTGATATTGAATAAAATATTTTCTAATTCATTACTATGAGATTTACAATAAGCCTTTGATCCTAATAATCCTCTTTCTTCAGAGCCACACCAGATGAATCTTAAGGTTCTATCAGGTTTGTTTTCCATAAAATGATGATATAGCTCCATCAATATCACACTACCAGCTCCATTATCATAAACACCCTTAGAATATTCTACGGAATCATAATGAGCTGTTAAGACTATCACCTGCTGTGGATGCTTTGTTCCCACAATATCAGAAATGGTATTCTGAGAACTAATCATATAGGTATCCTGGGAAGTTTTCATTGTGATAGTATCTGGGTTTTCCAAAACAAGCTTCATCGCATTTTGAACTGTCATATGTACTCCAGGAATATTTCCTTTTTCTCTTAATGGTCCTCTTAATTCACGATGCTTTAAATCTGTCGCTTCATCTCTTAAATCACCATCAAAGGTAATAAAGCCAACCGCTTTACCCTTAAGCAATTTTTCATAGATTTTAAGTCTCAGGTAACCATTAATTAAAACAATCTTTCCTTCACAATTCTGAATTGCAACGTCAGAATCTGGGGCAGACAAGTAATAGAATGGTGCAGTTAATCCTTCTGGTGGTGTATTGGCACATTGATGATAAGCACTAACCTCATAGCTGCCGTTTTTAGTTTCCAGGGCAGCCTTTTTCACTGTCTGTCCATCCACCTCAAAGGTCTCTATGGCTGCAACACCGCCAGCCTTTTCAACATTTTCTCTCAATATCTCAGCCGCCTTTTTTTCTTCACTAGAGCCAGAGATTCTAGTAAAGTTTAATTCATTTAGTAGCTGCCATTGTCTCTTTTCATTAATCATATATAAATACCCTTTTCCAATTGAAAGCAGTACGATTAACGCACTGCTTAATTATTTATTTCTATTTTTTAATTAATTATTCACCAACGATATTCATCATATCCTTCTGGTAAACAGCTGTCTTTTCTGTTGCTTCCTCAACTGTTGTTCCACGAATTGAGAAGTAGAACTTAATCTTTGGTTCAGTTCCTGAAGGTCTAGCAGCAATCCAAGAACCATCATCTAAGTAGAACTTTAATACATTAGACTTTGGTAAATCGATTGGAGTCTCTACACCATTTTCATTTTTAACAGATGTCTGGTAATCTTCCACTGTAACAACATTATAACCACCGATTGCCTTTGGAGAATCTGCTCTTAAATTAGCCATGATTTCCTTAATTCTTGCATTTCCTGCAGCACCAGCCTTAGAAATAGCAATCTGAGTTTCCTTGAATGCACCATGTCTTTCATATAGCATATTTAATACATCAATTAATGTCTTACCCTGCTTCTTGTAGTAATTACCACATTCTGCAGCAGTTAAAATTGCCTGTACGCCATCCTTATCTCTTACATAGTCCTTAACAACACAGCCATATGATTCTTCATAACCGAAGATAAACTGCTTTTCACCAGTCTTTTCATACTTTCTGATCTTATCACCAATGAACTTGAAGCCTGTTAATGTCTTTTCAACATCAACGCCATAGTAACGAGCAACTAATTCACCTAAATCAGAAGTAACAATAGTATTGTACATAACTGCATTTGCTGGAAGCTTACCCTGCTGCTTTAATTGTGAGCAGATATATTCTAGATAAACTGCAGCAGACTGGTTACCTGACATTAATACATATTCACCATTGTGCTTTGCTGCAATACCAACTCTATCACCATCTGGGTCAGTGATACCAACAACATCAGCATCTACCTTCTTACCTAGCTTTAATGCCTCATCATAAGATGGTACTAATTCTGGATTTGGTGTCTTTGTGTTAGAGAAATCAGGATCAGGTGCACATTGTGATAATACTGGAACGATATCATAGCCTAATCTCTTTAAGCATGTTCTTACAGGCATATTATCTGCGCCATGCTGTGGAGAATAAACAATTCTGAAATCTGACTTATCCATTCCTGGATTGATTTCAGTTGCCATGATTTCGCTATAGTAGGCTTCATCAACCTCTTCGCCAACCCAATTTACTAAATCATAAACATCGTCCATTGTTGGAACCTGAATTGATAGCTCATCTGCAACCTCATTAACATATCCAACAACCTCAGCTGCCCATTCTGGGATTAGCTGACAGCCTGTGTCATCGTAAACCTTATATCCATTATCCTGTGGAGGATTATGAGATGCAGTAACCATGATACCACCAGCGCACTTTAAATAACGTACAGCAAATGATAATTCTGGTGTAGGTCTTAAGCTTTCAAATACATAAACCTTGATACCCATACCAGCTAAAACCTTAGCTGATTCTAAGGCAAAGCGATATGACATTCTTCTGTTATCATATGCAATAACAACGCCACGCTCTTTACCATTTTCCTGCTTAGCAATATATCTGCCATAGCCAACATTTGCTTTTCTGATTGTGTAAATATTTAATCTGTTTGTACCTGCACCAAGCTTTCCACGCATACCAGCTGTACCGAATTCAACATCCATCCAGAATGCATCCTCCTTTGCAGCCTCATCCATTGCTAAAAGCTCAGCCTTTAAAGATGGCTCTAAGTCTTCCTTAGATAACCATTTATTATACTTTTCTTCAATTGTCATTTTAAAATCCCTCTCTATTAAAGAAAAAAGGGGGAAGAAACCTCTTCCCCTTCAGTTTTTGAAATTAACCGATAACCTTCTGTGCCTTTAAAGTTTCTACGATTAAGTTGATAGCTTCTTCTTCGTTTTCACCATCACAAGCGATAACGATTTCTGACTGAGTAGGAATGCCTAATGACATAACACCCATAATAGACTTCATATCTACTGAGCGGCCCTTGAAAGAAACTGTAACCTTACAACCCTTGCACTTTGAAGCAGCGTTTACTGCAACTGTAGCAGGTCTTGCATGTAATCCAACTGGATCGATAACTAATACTTTTACATCTGTCATTTTATGATAATTCTCCTTTACATCATTATTTTGTAATCTCATTTTATATCAAAATGAACGCGTTTTCAATAATTATTTTATTCACGAAATACTATTTATTACAATTTTTCTTATATTTTACGTATATAAATGTAAGCGCTACCGAAATTAGCCCAAATATTGCGATTGTAAAGATTGCAACATTCACTCCATAATGATCCTCTAAAGTTCCAGCAAGTAAAGGTGAAAGCAATGCACTGGCAGAACCATATAGTGCTAAACCAACCTGCTGACCTGAGCTTTTTAAGTTATCCGGTGTCTCATCATCCACTAATAGCTTGGATACTACTGTTATTAGTGGATAGGTAATCATCTGTAAAACAGAAATCATCAGCATTGTCGAAACGCTACCCGCAAAGGCATACATTACCAGCCTTAAAGCATATCCGATAGTTGAAACCAATAGCAGCTTTATAGAACCAAATCTCTTTAAACACCAGCCACCCAAAAAGAACAAAGGTAGCTCCACCATCGCTGTTAAACTCCAATAGCTGGAAACCTGTCCACTAGTTGCTCCTAGCAGGCTTAACTTATCCACAATAGTGTAATCCAAAGAGCATTGCATCATTAGCACACAGAAGAAAATGCCCATTAACAACAGATAACCTTTATTTGTTATTAACTTTCCAATGGCTTTAAAATCAACTGGCTCTTCGGCAGTCTTCGCTGCATCAGGTGTCTTTCTAAAGAATAGGACAGCTATGATCGTAACTATAGCAAAACCATAACCAATATAGCTATATCCAGCCTTTTCAATAATAAAGCTGGCAAAAGCGGAACCAATAGCCCAACCAATAGAGCCAAAGGCTCTGATAGCACCATAATTGTTTTTGCAGGTATCGCCATTTTCAATTGTCCAGGAATCCAATACCCCCATTGCCAAACGCATCATTGTTATATTTAATGCGACTAAGGTTAAGTGCAGGAAAAAATTGCGTCCACTAATTGCATATAATCCTATAGATACAACGATATAAATCAGCATTACCCCTATT
>DCGH01000016.1:1564-11200 GCA_002315205.1 Erysipelotrichaceae bacterium UBA1783 | reverse complement strand
CTGTGCTACCATTCCTAAAATTGCTCCACAAACATACATATAGCTTCTTTCTGAAGCAGAGTAGCTTAGGGAAATCAAATAGGAAATCATCATACAATAGGTCAAACCAAGTCCAATATAGATGATTAGATAATTTGCACAAAAAAGCAAAAATTTGTTTTTATCTTTCATATCGTATTCCTCAAAACCATTCTATCATAGCATTTTAAAAAAGTAATGTTATAATGATTGTGGTGATTAAAATTATGGAAGAAGTTATTAAAATCAACGGAGGAAAGACTCTTAATGGTACGATTAAGGTTTCTGGCGCAAAAAATGCGACAGTTGCTTTAATTCCAGCTTCTGTTATGGCCTATAAGAAGGTTACATTTGTTGGTGTACCTAATATTTCCGATGTTAAATCTTTAAAAGAAATCCTTGAATATATGAACGTAAAGGTAATCTCTCCAGGTCTTGATGAGCTTGTAGTAGATCCTTCAGGAATGATTAACAAACCATTAGTAATTGACGCTGTAAGCAAGCTTAGAGCCTCATATTACTTCATGGGCTCATTATTAGGCAAATATAAGAAGGTAACAATTCGCATGCCAGGCGGCTGTAATTTAGGTCCTAGACCTATTGATTTACATCTGAAGGGTTTTGAATCCTTAGGCGCTAAAATTGATTATCGCGATGACACTTATTATATTACTGCAGATAGATTAGTAGGAACCAGAATTTATTTAGACTTCGCTTCAGTAGGTGCAACTATTAATATCTTAATGGCTGCTGTATATGCTGAAGGTAAAACAATTATTGAAAATGCTGCAAGAGAACCAGAAATCATTGACTGCATTACCTTATTAAATAATATGGGTGCAAAGATTACTGGTGGTGGTACTTCTGTTATTACAATTGAAGGTGTTGAAACTCTAGGTGGATGCTTCCATGAGGTTATTCCAGATCGCATTGAAGCAGGAACCTACATCATTATGGCTGCAGCCATGGGAGAGGATGTAACAATTGAAAATGTTATTCCTTATCATTTAGATTCTTTAATCTCAAAGCTAAAGGAAATTGGAGTTAACATCACCTCAGGCTATGACCATGTTAAAATTACCGGTCCTAGCAAAAATTTAGTTCATACTAATATTAAAACAATGCCTTATCCAGGATTTGCGACTGATTTACAGGCTCCATTAGCTGCATTATTAACACAGTGTAAGGGAAACTCTACTGTTACTGAAACTATCTATGCAGCTCGCTTCAAGCATGGTGAACAGCTAAATAAGATGGGCGCAAACGTCATCGTTAATAGTCCATCATCTACTATTGTTGGTCCAACTCCATTAACAGGAAATGATGTTAAGGCTACCGATTTAAGATGTGGTGCCGCTTTAGTTATTGCCGGTTTAATGGCAAAAGGAACAACAACAATTCATGATATCTATCATATTGATAGAGGCTATGAGGATATCGTCAGCAAGCTAAGAGCTCTTGGTGCCGATATTTATCGTGAAGTAATTGAATAATTCAAAAAAACTCTAACAGAATAAAAACCAGCAATCATAACGATACTGGTTTTTTTCATGTTTATTTTGCCAATATGGCAACAAATGAATCAAATGATTTTTATTTTCTACCCTGCGTGCTATCATCACTGATATTCTTTTCTTCCAGTTCTGATATAATGCCCTTCCTGTATCGCAGCAAAGGTTGCCATAACAAACACAATTATCACACTATATTTAAAGTCAATGAATTCTATGGTTAGTGGCAACACAAATAATAAAACACCAGTAATTTTGTTTGCCAAAGAATGAATTACCACCATTTTCTTTTCAACAATATATCCTGATAAGACATTTATTGCCTTAATCACTGCAATAACTATTAGCCATATATACATCCATCTTTCAACATTTAAAACAGGAAGTATCTTAATTAGACAAACCAACATTAGTGCAAAATCTGCCATGGTATCCAAGCCAGATCCAAAATCACTTGTAGTACCTAATCTCCTTGCAACAGCACCATCCATCATATCGGTAACCCCTGCAATTATATAAACCACAAAAAATTCAATTGAAAATGGCTGAAAGAACAACAATACCACACTACTAATTATTCTAAAAGCTGTTATAATATTTGCCATTTTTTACCTCTGTTTCATTCAAATCATACCTATTTCATTTCAAATGTAATTGGCTGAGCTACCTCAATCTGTCCTTCCTTTTCTAAGGTATTAATATCATAAATCTCAATACAATTTGCTTTAGTTGTCGTACAATAAAGCTTCTTATCAACCACTAATAGGTCTCTAGGCATTTCTAATGTCTCAATTACTCTTTTAATTTTCGCTTCATCGTTTCTGACATCAACCTCTACAAGCTGATTAATTCCTCTTAATGTAACAAAAACACTTTCTCCATTTGTCTTTATGGCATTGCCACCAGAGAAACACTTCTGTTCGCTAAGCTTTAATCTATGAATAATATTGAAATCAAAATCTAAGGTAATTAACTCATTTGTTTTCTCCGTATTCAGATAGATGCGTCGCTTTTCTTTGTTTATTGACATTAAGCGAAGGCTTAATTCCTCATTGAATTCCACTACTTTTAGCATTTCCAGACTCTGATTGAAGATATAGATTTGTTCAAAAGCATTATCTACGGAACAGATGTTATCCCCAATCTTTTGGATATAATGAGAACGTCCTGTACCAGGATAAGTATTACTCGTATGAAGATATGTCTTTTCTTCAAAGCTGGAAAGGTCGATCCAAGCATCTGCACCAGATTCGAAAGAAGCTAAATACAACTGATTTCCTATTTTTTGTCCATAAGAATAATGATATTTTGTTTTTATTCTTTTAATTCTATTTAGGCCTTCATCATATAGCTCTAAATAGGCGCCATCCTTTTCCTTGATTGAAGTAATCAATAATCCATCAGTATGGATTACCATATTTGCTTTACCATTTAAAGGGCAGCAGAATTGCTGATTATTCTGTAACAAAATAATTCCCTTATTGTTTCCTTCTTTATCTCCATAGGATGTTAAGTAGATACTGTTCATTTTCATTTCCTTTCCATAGGATAAGTCTTTATTTAAAAATTATATATTCTTTCCCAGATTCATCCTTCAGCTGTAGTCTTTGGCAGCCAAATAACTGCTCAGGTAAATCACTTAACAGGAAGATATTTGTTTCTCCTTTTAAAATAATTTCTCCCTTGTCCATAACAATAACCTCATCTGCCAAATCGATTGCCTCATTTAAATCATGTAAGGAAATAATGATTGTTTTTCCTTCCTCTTTCATCCTTCGAATCTGATCAAAAACCATTTTACGAACCTCAGTATCCAGATTACTGGTTGGCTCATCCAATAGATTATATGGACAATCCTTTGACTGCATTAAAGCGAAATAGGCAAGCTGCCTTTGACCACTGGATAAATGACATACCAGCTGATCCTTTATTCTAAATAAATCAAGTTTAGAAAGTATTGAATCAATATATTCCTTATCGCTTTGCTTCATATCATTTAGATTCTTTAAATATGGGAATCTTCCAAAACAAGCCAGCTGTTCAATACTGATTGCAGGTTTATTCAATGTTTGTGGTAAGAAAGCAATCTTTTTTACATATTCCTTGATATTTATTTCATTTAACTCAATCCCATCAACAGCAACATCTCCACTTTTGGTCAGCAGATTAGAGGATAAGGCTCTTAATAATGTGGTTTTTCCTGAACCATTCTTACCTAAAAGAACAATAATCCTTCCTGGATTTGCGTTAAAAGAAATATGATGAAGAATTTCTTTTCTTCCTAACTTCAATGATAAGTTTTTTACCTCTAACATAGCTACGCGCTCTTCCTTAACAGATAAATAAAGAAAGGTGCGCCAACAAAGGATAATATCACACCAGCACTGATTTCGCTTGGCGCAAATACACAGCGTCCAATCAAATCAGCAAGAATGACTAAAATAGCGCCCAATAAGCAGCTGCCAATCATTTGTTTTTTTACATTATTGCCGATAATTCGATTTGCCATATGTGGCACAATTAAGCCAACAAATCCCAATAAGCCAGCATAGCTTACGGAGCTGGCAGTTAATAATGAAGCAAGAACAATGCTCTCAATTCTTACCTTTTTTACATTGACCGAAAGATTACTTGCTAAATCATCACCTAGACAAAGAAGTGCAATCTTATCTGCCAGCATATAACTGGTAAATAAAGAAACAGTAATAATAACAGATGGTAATAACAGATCTTTAAAGCTGACGCCAACAAAGCCTCCCGTAGAGAAATAAACATAAGAGCCGACAGCATCAGGATATAATTGTGATAGCATCGCAATACCGCCATTGAATAAAGCAGATAATGCAACACCAGCTAAAATGATATTTATACTATTCTGGTGTCTTGTACTACGATTGGATAAAGCTAAAACAATCGCTACAGCAACTAATGAGCCAGCAAATGCACCGATGGGTAAAAGATAGAAGGCAGTTGGCATAAAGCATAGTAGCAGCATAACGAAGAAACCAGCACCAGCATTTGTTCCCATAACCGTTGGTGAGCATAAATCATTATCATTAGCCTTCTGTAATAATAGACCCGCAATGGATAAGGCAAAACCTGATAGCACAGCACCAAGAACTCTTGGTAATCTCAATCTCAAAATAATGAGCCTTGATGTTTCATTCATTAAATCAGAAAAACTGATTCGAGCACTACCAAAGGCTAGTCCTAGTAGCATGACAAGAACCAGTAATAATCCTAATAATAGTAGCTTCAAATCAGTTTTCTTAATTTTCATATAATAAATCAATTAAAGTTTTATAAGCCTCTAACCACTTTTGATTTGGCTTATAGTTAAATAATTCCTTGGAAACAAAATAGAAATTGCCATTTCTGATTGCTTCTAATGAGCTATAGCCCTCCAAAGAGAATAGCTCAGTAATATAGGCCTTCGAATTTGCTTCGTTGCCCTGAGGGGCAATAATAATAACATCAGGCTGATTTGTCAGAAGGTACTCAATTGAAATACTTTCAGTTAACGCCTTGTTACTGTCAACAATATTTGTTGCACCCAGCTCATCAAGCATAACACATCCAAAGTGGTCCTTTGCTGTTTTTGCCTTAGTAGAGCTAAAGCCACTACCAGAACGAATGAATAAGTATTTAACCTCTTTATGCTCTGCAGATTTGAAATCCTTTAGTAAAGTATCAATATCATTCTGTAATTGAATACCATATTGCTGATAAGCATCCTTATTCCCAGTAATATCTGTAAAAATATTTAAAATATTCAGATAATCCTCAAAGCACTCATCTCTCATCTGCGCTACTGGAATACCTAATTGCTCCATTAGCTCTGCAGCCTTTACCTGTGCCGATAAATCAGCTGAAACAACGACAAAGTCTGGCTGAGCAGCAACTAATGCTTCGAAATCAATCTTTAAGCCTGCTGTCTCATTCACCAAAATCGTATCATCACCAGCAAAGCCTCTGGTGATGCTATCACCAACACTAATGCTAATCTCTCCACCAGCTAATTGCCAGATTTGAGCAAGTGATGAGAACAGTATTGCCACCTTTTGTGGTTTCTGTTCTAATACAACTACCTTGCCAACAGAATCAGTAAAGCGATAGTATTCATTTTTTTCTTCATTTTTACCTATTGAGCATCCAGTAATGCAGAATAGTATTACCAGTATTGAAACAAGTAGCTTTTTCATATTTTTCATTTTATTCACCTTGAATAATCTTTGCAAATTGCTCTAGAGCACCTAATGGTGTTTCATTTGCCTGGTAAGCTTTGCCATATGCTTTACATATCATTTCAAAAGCTTCTCTTTCAAAAGTGAAGTGATGCCCACTACTAAACATTAGACAAAACAACTCAAGCTCTTTTTCCTTACAGGAAGAAACACATTGTTTAATATCATCTCCACCTTCAGAAAGGCAGATTGTGAAATCGCCACGTAAATATTTGTGCAACTGTTTGTATTCGTGATTATCATATTCCTCATTGCCATGAGCCAAAAGAATAATACGACGATCTTCTTTTTCAGGATAATAGCTATTTAATAAATCAGCAACCTGCTTTGAATAATCTTCCAAAATAGGCTTACCAACAGTATAGCCATTTTCTAAACAATATCTTTTAAAAATCTGGTATTGACTACCATCTGCCATAAATAATGGTATCGCCAATACCTTTTGACATCCTTCAAGCTTCTTTGAAGCCTTAGATAAATCATCCATTTTCAGATGATCTGCTATCATTTTATTAGTTAAGGCTAAAGCAGTAACTACTTTAGCCTTATTACTAATTCTTTGATATATTCTTAAGAAGGTTTCATTAAACACTTGAGGATTTCTGGTGCCGAAGCAACCAACTAAAATCCCATCGTGCTTTAGCACTTCGCGCCACCAACAACGTTCTTCTTTAGAACCTCTTCCTTATCAATCTTACCATTTAGTAGCTTGTCTTCAACATAATCGAAGCCTAAACGTTCAATTGTATCTGAGAATCTTTCACCAGTGATTCCTTCATCACGGAATAATAGAATAGCCTTTTCTACTAATGCCATAATATCCTCTTCACTTGTAAAGATACGATTTAATGGCTGACCATGAGCAATTCTCTTGCCCCAGCGTCCACCAATGTAGACTCTATATCCATATGTTGATTCATCAATAGCATGGAATGGACATCTGCCAACACATCTTCCACAATGGTTACAATCATTTTCAGGAATAGTAATCTTTCCATCGACAACAGTTGCAACCTTAATAGGACAATTCTTTTCAACCTGACAAACCTTACATCCACGACACTTATCGTAATCAATTACTGGTACTCTCTGTCCAATGATACCTAAGTCATTTAATGTTGGCTTAACACAGTTATTTGGACAACCACCAACTGCTAGCTTGAACTTGTGTGGAAGAATGACATTATGCCAATTTGTATAGAATTCATCATGTAGCTTTTCTGATAAACCAAATGTATCAATTAAACCATACTGACAAGTAGTACCCTTACATGAAACAACTGGTCTAACCTTAGATCCTGTACCACCAGTTTCTAATCCACGTTCATTTAGATATTCGATTAATGGTTCAATATTAGCAAATGGAACGCCTTGAATTTCAAGAGTTAATCTTGTTGTCATAGTTACTTCACCAGAGCCATAAATTTCTGCAGCTTCTGCAATAGCCTTATGTTCATCTGTAGTAATCTTTCCATTTCTTGTAATAACACGAACGTTGAAGTTGTTAGGATTTCTCTTATCCTGTAAGCATCCTAAGCCCTTAACTCTCTTAACTTCATCTGCAGGAATAGTACCCTTAATTTCAACCTTAACATTGTTGAATGTGATACCACCCTCTAATACCTTTGTATTTGTATAGCCATAGCTACGTAATCTGTTCTGTAATAAGTATCCTCTCTTACCCTTTGCACAGCATAACAATAGCTTAGCATCCTTATCTAATCCATCGATTGGTCCAGTTACCTTATTTAGATCAACCCACTTAGCACCAGCAATTGTTGGAGCTGGTAATACATCGATTACCTGGTAAGCCTTAGCAGCACCATTTAAGTATTCTACCGGAGTCATTGTTTCAATAGCGCCAGAGATCTTATTTTCTAATACATAAATTGCCTGAACAAATGGGTTAATAGCTGTTGAGAATGGTGGTGCATATGCGAAATCTACATCATCATAATCAGAAAGCTTCATGCCTGCAGAAATACCTAAAGCAGCAACATCGACAAACTTATCAACAGCGCCGCCACCTAATACCTGCATACCTAATAGCTTGCCAGTATCCTTATCAGCAATTACCTTATAGATCATTGTTGAAGCATCACCCATGTAATGAGGCTTATCATCTAATACAGCAACAACACTTACTGGATTATAGCCTGCATCCTTACTAGCTGCTTCTGTTAAACCAGTTCTTCCAGCATTGAAGCCATCCATTAGCTTAATAACACCTGTACCTAATGCACCATTATAGGCTAAATCTGCTCCTGCAATGTTCTTAGCCAGGATTCTTCCTGAAATGTTAGCTGTTGATCCCATTGGAGATCTTGTTGGCTTATTAGTTACTCTATTTTTAACAGTAACGCAATCACCTGCAGCATATACATCTTCAATATTTGTTCTCATTGCTTCATCAACAACGATGGCACCACGGTCCATTTCTAAACCAGTATCAGCTAAGAAAGCGGTATTAGGTCTGATACCTAAAGCCATAACGACAACTTCACCATTAATTGTCATACCATTAGCAACGATGCCTTCTGCCTTTTCTTCGCCAATAACCTTATCAATTGCACTTGAAGTTAAGATTCTTAAGCCGTTTGCTCTTAAGGTCTTCGCAGCGAAATCTGCCATTTCCTTATCAAATACGTTTGGCATAATCTGGTTTGCTAAATCAACAACAGTAACCTTTAAGCCCTTCTTCTGTAGATTTTCAGCAATTTCTAATCCGATAAATCCTGCACCAGCAACAACGGCACTCTTGCAATGATTTTCTTCTACATAATTCTTAATTGACTGAGCATCTGCAACAGAACGCATAGAGAATACACCAGGCAGGCTCTTGCCTTCCATATTAGGAATGATTGGACTAGCTCCTACGGTAATAACCAGCTTATCGTAGGACTTCTTGATTTCTCCATCACCCTTCCTTGCAGTTACTGACTTTCCAACAAAATCAACAGCTGTTACTTCACATTCGTTGATTACCTTCGCTAAAGTCAATCCAGTAAACTTCTCAGGCGTATTAACAATTAGCTCTTCTTGTGATCCAACGACACCACTTACTAAATATGGTAAACCACATCCAGCATAAGAAATATCCTTGCTCTTTGTAAGAATTGTTACATCACAGCTAGGGTCTTCGCGTCTGATTTTTGCTGCAACCTTAGTACCAGCTGCAACACCACCAATAATTAGGACTTTCATATTATTCTCTCCCTTTTTGTTTAAATTTATTATATCACATTTTTCTTATCGTGATATTGATATGGTAGGGAATTTGAGTAGTAGCATTTTAATTTATCCTTTAATCTAAATAATTTTTTCATTCATTTATCTCTTTTTTCAAAATCGAAAAACAACCGATAAAATCTACATTTTTTATTATTCCTTCCTATTGAAATAACCCCAAAGGTATGTTAATATTAATAAGCGCAACTTACTTTGAGTTCGCAGAGAATTCAAGGCGGAAGGAGAAATATCGATATGAAACCAAAGACACATCCAAAAGTTTACGAAACAAAGGTTATCTGTGCTTCATGCGGAACTGAGTTCATGACTCATTCAACAAAGAAGGAAATCAAGGTTGATACATGTTCAAATTGTCATCCATTCTACACAGGTCGTCAGCGTTTCCAGGCTGCTGCAGGACGTATTGAACAGTTCAATAAGAAGTACGGACTAAAGTAATTAAAGGAAAAAAGAAAGCTTCATCAAATGGTGAAGCTTTTTTCTTGGCTCTTTAAAATAGTGTGTGTATGTGTAACACCTTTAAACTTTCGTGTGTAAAACGCGTGTAAGAAAAAAGCGAAAGTGTGTAACAGCTTTAAACTATTGTGTGTATACTCCATTTTTATCCTATAGAA
>DCGH01000016.1:1048-1378 GCA_002315205.1 Erysipelotrichaceae bacterium UBA1783 | reverse complement strand
CTTTACTGCCCTGTTTGTGGCTGGAAACTTTCAGGTAACGGTTATAAAATCAAACCTGTCAATCATCAGTTTCTTACAGGAAGAACCGTCAACATTATCTATGAGGCCCGCAGATATCGTTGTACTCACTGTGGTTTCTCCCAATTAGAAAAGAACCCTTTCGCTATGGAAGGGTTCACCGTATCCATCCTCAACATGGATAACATTATGAGGGACCTTAGAAATCCTCAACTAAATTATACAACGATTGCCGAAAGATACCATATATCTGTCACTATGGTTGAAAGATATCTCGACAGCTTTGTCGTTGTTCCAAAGCTTTCTTTACCT
>DCGH01000016.1:0-964 GCA_002315205.1 Erysipelotrichaceae bacterium UBA1783 | reverse complement strand
AATGACAACTATAATCTTGTTGATATCCTACCTTCAAGAAACAAACCAGTTCTTTCCAATTTCTTCCAGTCCTATTCTAAGGAAGAAAGAGAAAAAGTCTTATATGTAACCATTGATATGTGGGAACCATATATGGAATTGGCTCACAGATACCTTAAAAACGCTGTTGTAGCGGTTGATCCATTCCATGTTATTGAACATCTTACCAGAGATTTTACTAAAGTAAGAATAAGAATTATGAATTCTCTTGTATACAGATCATCTGGATACTACCTTTTAAAGAGCTGGCACAAGCTTCTTGATTCAGACAGATATGATCTTGATGGTGAGCCACAATTCAATCATGTATTCAAGAAGAAGCTTAACTATGGTGATTTAAAAAGAATGGTACTTGAGCTGAATAGTGAGCTTAATACAGCTTACTTTCTTAAGGAAAGGTATCAGAGGTTTAATAGGGAATGTCAGAGTGCTGAAGCAGCAGAAAAGGAAATTGATGACATTATTGATGACTTTCAAAGTTGTGGTATTAAGGAATATGAGGAATTCACCAATCTTCTTATTCACTGGAAGAAGGAGATTATCAATTCCTTTATACGTTCAGCTGTTACTGGAAGAAGGTTATCCAATGCCAAGACTGAAGCCATGAACAATGGGATTAAGACCTATATTGATATATCCAATGGCTTATCCAATTTTAACCGTTTCAGAAAAAGGATGCTTTACTGTTTCAATAAAAATGTAATCTACGCTATATCTGATCAGTTGAGTTCTCTGTGCAGAAATTTCAAGAAGAAAAAATAAATAATCACCTGCATCCTGATGTTCTTTCTTCTTGAATAACCTCACCGAGACACCTAGTTTTCTCGGGCTCTTCCTACAGAGAAAAAAGGACAATTTCTTTGGCAATTTAGCCATTGATTTTGTCCTTTTCTTGATTTTCCTTTACACACGATAATTTAAAGCG
>DCGH01000057.1:4921-5133 GCA_002315205.1 Erysipelotrichaceae bacterium UBA1783 | reverse complement strand
TTTATCTCACCATCAAATTATTCCAAAGTGCTTCAATGCATCCATAATTGCCATTTCTTTTTCCGGAGGACATACCGGAACTTTTGAATCCTCATTCTTTGACTTGTTGTAGCTTTCTCCAACTTCCAGACCGCATTTACGTTTTATCTGTGAAATATAGAGCGTGGAAACCTTCATTCCGAAGCGTTCCTCAATATAACCTTTGATTTGAT
>DCGH01000057.1:376-4821 GCA_002315205.1 Erysipelotrichaceae bacterium UBA1783 | reverse complement strand
CCTTGGAAAGAAGAACAACCGTCTCAACGTGGTCAGTATAAGGGAACATATCTACTGGTTGAATTTCTTTTACCACATAACCATTTTTCAACAAATAGAACAAATTATCTTTTTGAGTGATTGGATTACATGAAATATATACAATCTTCTTTGGTCTTAAGCGAACTAATGAAGATAAGAATTTTTCATCAGCACCAGCTCTAGGGGGATCCATTACAACCGCATCAATCTTTGTTTTATTATATGCAAACTTTTCCATGTACTTACCTGCATCATCCGCAACAAACTCAATGTTTTCAATCTCATTTACCTTAGCATTTATTTTTGCATCCTTAATTGCCTGCTTATTAATCTCAACACCTAATACCTGTTTAACATGTTTTGAGAAAATAATACCAATAGTACCTGTACCACAATAAGCATCAATTACTGTTTCATTCTTATTGAAGTTTGCTAATTCAATGGCTTTTGAATAAAGAACCTTTGTCTGAATTGGATTAACCTGATAGAAAGAAGCAGCTGATAGTCTAAAGATATTTCCTAATAGTTCATCCTCAATATATCCCTTACCATATAAAACCTCAAACCTGTCACCAAGCACCATACTTGTGTGCTTGTTATTGACTGACTGAACAATTGTTGTAATGTCTGGATGTTTTTCTAATAGAACCCTAACAAAATCTCTCTTTCTAGGGAAAGTATAACTTCCTGTTACTAGCACTACCATTGTCTGATTTGTTGAATCAGATACTCTTACTAATACATGTCTTAAAAAGCCTTTCATACTGATTTCATCAAAGATTGGAAGCTTGAATGAAATCGCTAGCTTTCTAACTGAATTAATAATATCATTTGCCTTTTTATTTGCTAATTGACAATCTCTTACATCAACAACATTATGAGTACTTGGTACATAATTTCCACAATAAACTCTTCCTCTTTCATAACTGAAAGCTACCTGTACCTTATTACGATAATTGTATGGATTTTCCATACCAATAATAGGATTTACCTTATTAAATCTTGAAAGTAGACGTTCTACCTTCTCTTGCTTCATCTTTAGCTGTTCATCGTAGGAATGTCCCTGTAATTGACACCCTCCGCATACAGCCGCAACCTTACATTTTCCTAATTCCTTTGCTGGCATAAGTTCTCCTACATACCACCCATTGGGTTATTTAACTGCATCATTATAGAGCTTAGGAAATTCATTTCCTCTTCTTTTGTCATTTGCTCTGCATGACCAATCAAGTGAATTTTATAATCAATTGATTTGAAGAAGGCTGTCATCTCTTCAAGCTTTCTAGCATCATACATACTATTGTTATCATAGTAATCCTCACAATCGGCATCACCAATGAATAAAACACTATCTGGTTTAGCTAGAATAAATAGAGAATCTCTAGAATGAGTAGAATCCTTTGCCATCAGCTTAAGGGTAATACCACCTAAATCCATTTCTCTTTCATTTTCTACAGTTTCATCTGCTAAAACAACCTTAATCTCATCTAAATCAGCATATTCATATAAAATATGTTCATTACAGAATTGAATATCCTTGCCTTCTCTTTCTCTTTGAACCATATCCTCAAAGGTCCATTTCCAATTCATTACTTCCTTTAACTTATCCTGTGTCTTAGCAGAAGCAATTGTTTTTCCATGAACTGCATGCATACCAAAGGTATGATCCCAATGCCAATGAGTAATGATTGTATATTCTGGTAAAGAAAATCCCATCTGCTTTAGTTCACCATAAAATTTTTCAACATGCGCCTTTGAATTCCCTGCATCAACAGCTACAGAATAATCATCACCCTTAATATAATAAAGGTTTGGACGATCTGACACACTTTCATATGGTAAGCAATAAATTCTATCAGTAATTTTTATTAAAGCCATTACTGTTCACTCTCCTTTTCATATCGGTCTAAGACCAACATATCTATATCCGCTTGCGGAATGCTTTTGTTTTTCATATCAACTTGCTGATAAGTTGATTTCTTGTTCTTATTCTTTTCATCCAGTCGCTTCTGCTTCTCTGGATCCAACACTACCTTTCGAATACTCATAGTTATTTCTTCTTTGCGATAGTTGACCTTCTTTTCTTCTTTGTAGGTTTTTTGCTGGAATAACCAAAGGTACCAATCAGCTTACCCAATCCGCGATATTCTCCATGGCAATAAGCTACCAAATCCGCCTTCTTCAAATTCAAACGATTGTTATTATCAAGATACTTCTCATCAACCCCTGTCGCAACAACCTCGCCAATAAACATATCATGAGAACCAAGCCTGATAATATCCTTTACAACACATTCTAAGGTTACTGGCGCTTCCTCAATACTAGGAGCCTTTACCACCTTAGAGGCCTGTCTTGTAAGCTTTAAAGGGCCTTGAAGATTAAATTTATCTACCTTTCTGCCAGAATAAATTCCAACATAGTCAGCAGCTTCAACCATCGATGTTGAAACAAGGTTTAATACAAATTCTCCGCTCTTCTCAATAATATCGTGTGAATATCTGCTCTTTCTGATAGATACAGAAACCATCACAGGATCTGAACAGATGGTGCCTGTCCAGGCAGCAGTCATCATATTTTCTCTTTCCCCATCCCCACAGCTAACAATAACACATGGTACAGGGTTTAATAGATTTGAAGCTCTCCAATACTCTCTTGCCATACACAAATTACCTCATTATTAATTATAACAAAAACGCCAAAGAAAAATAGCCAATTTCTTGGCTATTTAATCTCCCATACAAATACCGCTGAATCCTCAACAGTAACATCTGCTGGTGTGAACTCTACTGAACTGCAGCATTCATCCATCATACTATTTTTACGTAGACGATAGCTGGTTGGAGAAACAAACTGTTCAACAGCATATTCATAATCCATAGATATTAGCTGTCCTAATACCACATTTGCAGCGTTTGCTAAGCTTTTTGCCTTAACAAAAGCGTCCTTGGTTAAATCACTTAGAATCTGTTGCTTTACTGCTTCTTCATCCTTTACCCTAAAGGATGTATCAATTGTAGTATTTAGTTCTTTACCTGTAAGCTGGTTGATTGCCTTTAGTAACCTGTCACTTTCGAAATCAAATTCTAAAACAAAACGATAGCTAGCAACAAATCCATCAAAAACCTGCTTATTGTCTTGCCAACGATATTCAGGATTCACCTCAAAGCCAGAAAGCTTTAAATCCTCTTTCTTAAAGCCAAGCTGAATCACTTTTTCATTTAATAATGCAACCTTTTGGTTTGCAGTATCAATAGCTTTTGTCTGATTCTTATTTTTTTCATTCAAGCTAATATTTAGGGTAACATAATCAGCCTTTACCTTTTTATTAGCTCGACCACTAATTCTAATTGTTCTTTCCATATTTTTATAACTTCATAGGTGTAAATAAATTCTTTAATTCTACACCAACAGACATATTTCCTTCCACCTTCATCTGACCATTCATGAATAGCTTATCAGCTGAAGTCATACCCATTGCCATTCCATACAGGTTAGCAAAAGAGCTTGACAAAATAGTATCAGCACCCTGATAAGAATATGGCTGAATCTCTAATCCATCCTCTAAGAATTTAATATAGAAGATACCATTTGGATTACCTGTCATATTAATCTGAACAACTCTTGATCCATCTCTTCTTAGCTTACTTGTCTTACCTCTATTTACAGTATCTAATCTAGTGTAAATTGTCTTTAAGATCTTATAAGCATCATCAAATGGGATGGTTGGTGTATTGCTGCCAGTAGAGATTTCAGAATACATTCTTGTATATAAGCCAGCTGATTTCTGCCATGAGAAATCCTTAGCCATACAACGTCTCTGTAAAATATGGAACATTTCCTCATCGCCAAAGTAAAGCTTAACAGCCTCTTCAATCGCAATTAATAAATCCTTACCTGTATAGTTAGAGAATGAGAAGCCATCACCAATGCCATCGAAATCACTATAAGGTCTTACTGAGTCCTTTAATCCACCAGTTTCATGAACAATTGGTACAGTTCCATATCTCATAGCCATCATCTGTGATAAACCACATGGTTCAAATTGTGAAGGCATTAAATACATGTCACTGCCTGCAAATACTTCAGCAGCAACCTGCTCTGAATAATCTGAAGAGAAGCCAATCTGACCTGGCCATTGCTGCATTGCCCAATTGAAATAATCAATATATCTCTGTTCTCCTTGACCAAACACAATCAATTGAACGCCCATATTCATTAGCTGTGGTAAAATCTGCTTGATTAGTTCAATACCCTTTTGCTCGACTAATCTGGCAACAGAGCATAATAAAGGCCAACGTTCCTCTTGTTCTAAGCCAAACTTTTCCTGAATGCTCTTTTTACAGATAGCCTTTCCACTGGTATCCTCTAATGAGAATGATGCAGGAATTCTCTTATCCAGCATTGGATCATAATGATCCATATCA
>DCGH01000057.1:0-251 GCA_002315205.1 Erysipelotrichaceae bacterium UBA1783 | reverse complement strand
CAAGCATTGCACCCTTCATCAGGTTAACATCATGTCTACCCTGGTATTCATAGCCTAAGCCACCATCGTACCATCCACCTGGTAAAGCAAAGGTTGTCTGTAAATCTTCAGCGCCAAACTGTCCCTGGTAAGCAATATTATGAATTGTAAATACTGTCTTGATATTCTGTAAATCTGTATTCCAAGCCTGTTCATTCTTTAAATAAATAACAGATAAAGCACTTTCCCAATCGTTACAATGAATGATTTCT
>DCGH01000103.1:3730-12941 GCA_002315205.1 Erysipelotrichaceae bacterium UBA1783 | reverse complement strand
ATCGATACCCATTTCAATAACCGCAACCTCAACATCATCATCCATATTAATCAATGTTAATGGCACACCTAACTTATTGTTGAAATTTCCTTTTGTTTTATATGTCTTATATTTTGCAGATAACACCGCTGCTACAATATCCTTAGTGCTTGTTTTTCCACTGGAACCAGTAACACCCACAAAGGTAACATTTAGGGAGTCACGATAATGCTCCGCAATTGTCTGTAGCGCAACTAATACATCATCGACAACAACCAGATTACCCTGTGGCTTTTCTACAAGAGAACCCTTTGACCATAATGATGCCTCAATACCTTTTTCGAACAAATCCTTGACGAAGCTATGGCCATCCATTCTTTCACCAACAAATGGTGCAAACATCTGGCCCTTCTGCATTAATCTTGAATCGTATTGAACACCTCTAACAACAACATTGCCGTCTCCTATCAATTGGCCACCAGTGATTTCAGCAATCTGCTTTAAAGTATAATTAATCATATAAATACCTTCTTACTAACGTAAATGTAGTAGCTACTAGCTTGTAGTAGCTACTCATCTTCACTCATAATTAATTCTTTGCAATTTCAATGTCAACATACTTCAGATCGCCTTCGATCATGTATGTAACAAAGTCTTTATAGCCTGTAATGACTAATGGTGCCTGCTGAACACCAGTTGTTGTAATACCACTTAAATCAATTGCGATTGCGATATCATCGGCAGTTACCTGTTCAACATTACTCTTTGTACCAGTAATAACAACATCCATTGTTGCATCGCTATCATTAACTACCTTTACCTTGAATCCCTGAGTATTGTTATACCAAGAAAGCTTAACATCCTTGATTGTCTTGGTTACTCTTTCTCCAACAGTAATTTCCATATTAACCTTATTCACTGACATATTAGTAACACCACTTGGTGTATTTATTGTAGTTGAATAAGACATATCCTTCGTAATAGAAGAAATATCTAAGTCAATATAAACAGCATCAATCATAGATAATACACTGTTTGATGCATAGATGGTTACTGAAGAATGGTCTAAAGAGATAGCATCAATTGCTAAATCATCAACCATTGATCCTACTGTTCTAACAATAATTGGAACTTCCTTAGATGGGGTTGTTACAGATACTGTAGCAGTAACTACCTCAGGAATAATATCACACTCTACGATATTACCATTATTATCATAGGCAACAACCTTTGCTTCAGTTGTAAATGTTTCAGTTACACCTGTTACATCGATTAAAGCCTTAACAAATGAAATAGAATCAATTGTATCCTGGCTAGCTCTGATTAATACCTCAGTAGTATCAAAGCTTGGTGTACCTAAAGTATACATACCATTCATCTTATTAGAGTTAATAAACTCATATGAGATATTGTACTTTGTTGTAATCTTCTTTTTGATTGTTACAGTAATTGTTGGCGTTTCTAAAACATTTGTTGTTAAAGAGCTTGAGAAATTATTTGGAACAATCTTAATGGAATAGGTTCCTTCTGTTAAGCCTGACAAATCAACAACGCAGTTAGAATTTGTCTTGCTCTTTTGAAGAGTGATATCACTCATATCACCAGTAACCATCACATTTACGGTTGCTGGGATACCACTAATTTCATAAATCTCAGAATTATAGGTAACAGATACTGGAACATCATTTAATACAGCGGATTGTGTAATAAATGATTCACCTGAAGACGCATTCACTGAAATATATAAAATAATTGCTAATCCTAAAGCGAAAATTTTCGAAATTCCTTCAGAGAAGAACACCTTTGTTAATAATGATGAAATCCAACGGAAAACATAGATAAATGCGTTTTCTAAGGAAGCGTAGGTATTGGCTACCTTCTGGGTTGAATTTGCTGCAATTTTCTGGGCAAGCTCTAGCTTCTCTTGAGAAGTAGAATTCTGCTTTTTTTCCTTTTTACTCATTGCCTTCACCCTCCTTTTCATCCTCTATCGCAAAAATCTTTTCTGTACCAGTGGTTACACTAGTTGTCTTGATTGTTGTTGGTTTTACTGTACTTTCAGTAATATTGTCCTTTGGAGTAGCTACTGTTCTAACCGCAATACTTTCATCGATAGTATTATCGCTTACTGCCTGATGAATAATTGTTTCTACAAGCTTATTTGTTTTTAGCTCATACTGCTCTTCGGCTTCCTCTAGCTCAGCAACTGAGAAGCTGGCTGTCTGGAAGACCTTCATTTCCTTGGTATTGCTCATCTTTTCTAATTCATTTTCTGTTTCTACTGGTGAGGAAACCTTCTTTAGTAAAGATTCCACTGAAGCACTGGCATTAGAAACGGTCTTAAAGCTTTCTCCTTTAACGCTTTCCTTATTTAAGATAACCTTATTTAAGTATTCACGAAGCTTCTTTTCATTCATCTGAATCAGCTTTCCACCTTCAGCAACACTTACTCTTCCTGTTTCCTCAGAAACGATAATTGTTACAGAGTCTGTAATTTCTGAAATACCGATACCTGCTCTATGTCTTGCACCATATTTTGCTGGTAAATCCATTGTTGTTGGAGGGAAATAAGCAGAAGCACAAGCTAGCTTGTCACCCTGAATAATAATGGCACCATCATGTAATGGGGTTGTTGTCTGGAAAATTGAGCATAATAATTCAGCAGTAACTAAAGAATTTAGCTTTACACCAGTATTAATGTAATCATTTAGTGAATGAGACTGCTCTAAAGTAATTAATGCACCAGTCTTTGATGCTGCTAAATTAGCAACAGAGGCCATTAGCTCATCAATTAGCTTTTCCTTTTCAGAGCTTGTTAATGTAGAAATTCTGGCAAAAGCATTACTCTTACCAAGCTTTTCTAAAATAGATCTGATTTCTGGCTGGAAAATAACAACGACAGCCAAGAAGCCCCAAGAAACAATGTTATTAGCTAACCACTCTACAGTCGTTAATCCTAATAGCTTTGAAATAGTCTGAATCAAAATGATAAAGATAACACCCTGGAATAGCTGAATGGTCTTCTGGTTAGTTCTAACGACCTTAATCAGGTAATTCAGAATAATCCAGCAGACGAAAATGTCTACACCCATCTGAATATAACGAATTATAGATTCATATGTTAATGTTAAATGCATTACCACACCTTCTCTCTTTCTTTTTTTATAAAATCTTTTGGTTCTATTTCTTTTTTGCCTAGGATATATGCATTATATATCATTATTTATTTTATACTAAAACACACCATATTACAAATTATGATTTTTAGTTTATAATAGTTGTATTAAACAAACGAAAGTGAAATGAACTATGGAAATTATTAAAATAGATTATAGACAAAAGCACATTACCTTGATTCCAACAGCTCATGTTTCTAAGGAAAGTGCTGAGTTAACTGAAAGAGTCATTAATGAGCTTCAGCCAGATAGCATCTGTATTGAATTAGACCAGGATCGTTATAATTCCTTGACAGATCCTGAAAAATTTAAAAATACAGACGTGGTAAAAATCATTAAAGATAAAAAGGTTTCTTTAATGTTAGTAACCATTATTCTTTCTAATTACCAGCGTAAGCTTGCCACAAATTTAGAATCTAAAAATGGTCAGGAAATGATGATTGGAATTAATAAGGCTAAGGAGCTGAATGCTGATTTAGTATTAGCCGACCGCTCTGTTTCTACTACCTTTAAAAGAATCTGGGCAAATCTTACTCTGATTGATAAGTTTAAATTAATTTATATGATTATTTCTTCCATCTTTGATGAAGAAGAAATCACCGAGGAGGATTTAGCAAAGCTTCAACAAAGTGATATGCTATCAAGTGCACTTAATGAGGTATCTAAAGCCTTCCCTCATATTACTGAGGTTTTAGTTGATGAAAGAGATAAATACCTGGCTCATAAGATTAAAAATGCACCAGGAGAAAATATTGTTGCTATATTAGGTGCTGCCCATACCGTAAATGTACCAAAGTACATTGAACAGGATTACAGCATTGAGGAATATGACAAGATTCCCGAAAAGAAGCTATCCAGTAAGCTTGTTGGCTGGATTATTCCAGTTGCCATTGTTGTCGCAATTATTGCCAGCTTCAGACTGGATTCAAACATTGGCCTATCCCAGATTAAAACCTGGATTCTATTTAATGGTACATTTAGTGCTATCGGTACCCTGATTGGTGGAGGTCATATCATCACTGCTCTACTATCGTTTATCGTTGCCCCAATCACCTCATTAAATCCATTACTGGCTGCTGGCTGGTTTGCTGGATTATTAGAGGCAAAGCTTCAAAAACCGACTGTAGCTGATTTTGATAGCTTAGCTACTGACCTTAATAATGTTAAAGGCTTCTGGAAAAATAAGGTCACAAGAATTATGTTAATTGTTGTATTAGCTAATATTGGTAGTACCATTGGAACATTTGTTTCTGGATTTGGAATTTTTAAGAACATCATTGATTTATTGTAGGGAGATTTTTATGATGAAGGATTTAATTAATCAGCACATCGAAGAAAACAGACAAAATACTATTGAACTAGGCAGAGAGCTATTCAATCATCCCGAGCTTGGCTTTAAGGAATTAGAAACCAGAAGAATCATTAAGGAATATCTTGCTAAGCATAAATTAAACAACATTAAAGAATTCTCTGTTTCTGGCTTATCTGTAACTATTGGTTCTGGTAAACCACATATTGGCATCATGGCTGAGTTAGACGCCATTCCTACTGCGGGTCATCCTTGTGCAAGCAAGACAGACAATGCAGCGCATGCTTGTGGTCATAGCAGCCAATGTGCAATTATGCTTGCCGCTTTAGATGCTTTAAACCAGCAGATTAACAAGCTACAGGGAACTGTCACCTTATTCTTTAGCCCTGCTGAGGAATTTACCGATATTCCTTATCGTCAATCATTGATTGAAAAGGGTGAAATCAGATATCTATCAGGTAAGGAAAATATGCTTGCTGATCATATGTTTGATGATGTTGATTGTATCATTCATCTTCACAGCTGTTCTGAAACCGACCAGTATCGTTTCTCTGTTGGATCAACCTTAGCTGGCTTTATTTATAAAAAGATTACCTTCCATGGTGTCGCAAGCCATGCTGCTGTTTGCCCTGAGCTAGGGGTTAATGCATTAAATATGTGCAATCTGTATCTGACAGCAGTATCCATGCTTAGAGAAACCTTTAAGGATGAGGATATGGTAAGAGTTCACGGCATCATCAATGATGGAGGAAGTACGGTAAACTCTATTCCAGATCATGTGGTTTATGAATGCTACGTCAGAAGTGACAATCAGAAAACATTAATTGAGCTAAATGAAAAGCTAACCAATACCGCAAAGCATTGTGCTGCTGCTATTGGTGGAAGCTGTGATGTACAAGATATTCCAGGCTATTTCCCATTGCATCAGTCCAATGAATTAAATGAGGTTATCCTTGATAGCATCCTTCAGTTTACTGACCTTTCACAGGTTAAGCTAAATGAAAAATCTATCGCCGGTGGTGATGTTGGTGATATTTCTATGTTCAAGCCAATTGTGCAATATGGCTATACTGGAGTAGCTGGCAGAATGCATGGCTCTAATATGTATATCAAGGATGAAAATGAGGTATATATCGTCCAGGCTAAGGTTGTTGCCGATGCCGTTATTGATTTATTACAGCATCCTGAAAAGGTAGAACATATCGTAAACAGCTTCAAACCAAAGCTAACCTATCAGCAATATATAGATTATTTAGAAAAAAGATAAAGAATGTGCAAGCATTCTTTATTTTTTGTATAATGAATATAATGAAAAAGAGGTATAACAATATGAGTGAAGTTACTATGATGGATTACATTAAAGAAACACCTGAGGTGGTCTTAAATATCATTAATAATGCAAAGGATTATGTTGGAAAGCTGGTTGATTTCTTCTTGGAAAATCAATATGAGGACGTTGTCGTAATTGCTTCTGGTTCCAGCTATAATGGTGCAATGTGTGCTAGAACCTACATGCGTAAATATTTACAATGTGAGGTAAAGATGCTTACTCCATTTACCTTTGTAAGCTATGAGCATCAATATATCAATCCAAAATCAATGCTAGTATTCATTTCTCAATCTGGTTGCTCTACAAACACATTAGATGCTATCCGTTTAGCAAATGCTAAGGGATTTAAAAGTGTTGCCTTAGTTGGCAGAGATGATAATGATGCTAAGGATATTGCAACAATTACTCTAAATTGGGGTTGTGGTGAAGAAAAGGTTGGTTTCGTTACAAAGGGTGTTATCTCATTAGCAGCATACCTAATGCTATTTGCTTTAGAAACTGCTCTGGCAAAAAATACTGTGACAGAAAATGATTATAATGCTCAGCTAGACCAATTCCGTTTAGCCATGGAAATTCATCCAGAAATGGTCAAGGAAACTGAAATCAAATTTGAGCAGAACTTTAAAGCTTTCACATCAAAGAATAATCTTTATGTATTAGGTACTGGCCCATCTTTTGGTGTTGCATTAGAAGCAGCATTAAAGATTTCTGAAACCAATGTTTTAACAGCATTAGCTGTAGAAACTGAAGAATTCCTTCATGGTCCAATCTACCCAACAAATCCAAACACTTTAGTTCTAGTCATTGATAACAATAAAAATGCTTCCACTGCTCGTAGTGTCGATATTGCTAAAGCAAACAATACCATTACTGAAAAGACCTTCTGCATCACGAATTCTACCGATTACGATGATGCAAGAAGCTTTAGAACAGAAAAGCAGACCAGCTGCCATATTTCCGTACTATACAAGCTTGCCTGCATTCAGACGTTATCTTATTTAATGACTATGAATACCAATAAGTTTGAACCACATCCAACGATTAAGCGTTTCAAAAGAGCGAATGCAGTCGCTTCTAAATCCAGAGCAAATCTTTATTTAGATCTGCAGAAGGCAAATCAGCAATAAAAATAGAGCTTATCCTTTCGATAAGCTCTTTTCTTTAGCCAAAAATCTTTTCTAAGAAATATGGGAACTGAACTCGCCACCATGGCCAATCATGGAAGACATCAAATCCCCAATAATCAAACCATGCCTTAATACCCTTCTGGGCACAAACTGTATCCAGCTCTCTTGTTCCTGGTAATAAGGTATCCTCCCAATTACCCTGTCCAATACAGATAATGATTCTGCTGTTATTGTATAAATCCATATATGGATGGTCTGCTGGCATGTTCTTTAAGAAACGTGCAGGTGAATTCGCATAGGTTAGCTCATCCTGGTATTGATGGAAGAAATAATCTGCATCATAGGTACCACTTAAAGCTAATACTGTATCAAATAAATCCGGTCTTCTAAAGAAAGTATTTACCGCATGTACAGCACCCATAGAACAGCCTGTAGTCATACATTTATCTGTATTCCCTGTTTTTAGATTGACCGAAGTATATAATTCCTCAGTCACATAGGCAAACCATTTTTCCTGCATTTCAATACGATATCTGCCATCACCCTGCTCATCTGACCAGCTTTCCTGATCAATAGAATCAACTAGGACAAAACGGATTTTTCCTTCTTCAACCCATCTACTAGCAGTTTCTACCATACCATTGTCCTCAAAATCCCAATAATGTCCATTCTGTGGCGCAAACGCATAGCATACCTTACCGGCATGGCCGATAATCTTGAAATCCATCATTCTGCCTAAACGGTAGCTGTATTCACTATAAATAGCTGACTGCATTGACTACTCTCCTTTTTGTAGTTGAACATATTCAATGAATTCATTTACCTCATCTAATGAGTAGGCGTGAATTGTATACATCTGATTACCCATTGCACCAGATAAAACATCAGGCATTCTTTCGCACATTACCATCTGCTTACCATACCTCTGGCAAACCTCCTGATGGCTATAAACATACTGGTGAATATCTCTTCTTGAAGCATAAACACAATAATGATCTAAACCATAATCTGGGAACAATCTCTTGTCATAAGCAACCATATCTGCATAAATCTGATATACATCTGCAGCATGAGCAAAATTCATCATATCAGGGCTATAGCCGCCTGCTGGACGCATGTTTACCTCTAGACCAGCAAAGTCTCCAACCTCACCAATGCCCTTTCTCGCCTTCGTTAAACGGAAGAATTCAAAGTGTACAAATCGACTTTGAACACCAAAGGCTTTAGCTGTTGCTCTACCATATTCAGCTAGCTGCTCTGGTATCTTATCTAATGTGTAATAAGAGAAATCTAATTGCTGATTGACAATATCAGCCACTGATGGTGGGAAGACACTAGATGATTCAAATACAGGATTACAGTTTGAATCTAAAATTGCATCATAGGAATAGATGTTACCTGTGATGAATTCCTCACAAACATAAGGAACATCAATCTTTGATGCAAAGAAGGCTCTCATTCCCTCCTCATTTGAAATCTTATAGGTATCTGCTGCACCTACTCCAATATCAGGTTTCACAATGACTGGATAGTCAATTTCCTTCATAAAATCTAAAGCAGCCTCTAATGTTGGAATCTTTGCTAAACGAGCTACAGGAACACCAGCTGCTCTATAGAACGGCTTCATATTTGCCTTACTCTTCCACTTGTAGATATCCTCATTTTTAATGCCGGTCTTGATATTAAAATCGCTGCGTAGCTTTGAGTCCTGCTCAAGCCAATATTCATTGTTAGATTCTAACCAGTCTATTCTGCCATATTTGAAGGCAAAGTAGCCTAATGCTCTATACATCTCATCATAATTTTCCATATTGTTGACACGATAGTACTCTGTCAAACACTGCTTTAATTCGTTTTCCAAGCTATCATATGGAGCATCACCAATGCCTAATACATTGATACCATTGTTCTTTAGTCGATCACAGAAATTCCAGTAGGTATGTGGAAAGTGTGGTGAAATAAATACAAAATTCATATAGTCAACCCCCATTCATTTTCGTAAATTCAAATATATTTCTTATATCCCAACTAAATTATACTTTCATTGTTAATTGCTAGTCAATGAACATAACGTAATGAAACTGCTATCAAAAAAAATTATGTTGTAAAATGTAAAAGATTGATTAATAATTGATAGGTAGTTTCGAGGTAAGAAAGTTATGATTATTAAAGAACAGGTTTATATTACGCCCTATGATCAGGATCGTTTATTATCTATTTACATGCCAGATCATTTAGCTGAAGAAGAAAGACTACCAGTTTTATATATGTTTGATGGTCATAATCTATT
>DCGH01000103.1:3055-3696 GCA_002315205.1 Erysipelotrichaceae bacterium UBA1783 | reverse complement strand
TGGTAAAAGCTGGGGCTTGAAGGATTATTTGGAGAAGCATAATTCAAGAATTATGGTTGTTGGCTTAGAATGCAATCATGATGGTAATGAACGTTTATCTGAGTTCACTCCTTATCCATTCTATGATGACCCTTGGGGCTATGTTGAGGAAAAAGGACTTGCTTTAATCGATTGGATGATTCATGAGCTAAAGCCTTTAATTGATGAAAACTATCCAACATTACCAGAAAGAGAAAATACTTTTATTGGTGGTTCAAGCATGGGTGGTATTATGGCCTTATATATGGTTATGATGCATTCTGATGTCTATTCCAAAGCAGCATGTGTTTCCCCACACATCTACCCTATGTTTAAACTATTAAAAAAGGATTTAAACAAGAAGATGTATGAGGATACCTATGTTTATATCTCTTGGGGAGGTAGAGAATACAGCCCAAGAACCTTTGCCTATGTTACTGACCAGAATCTACAGATTGTCAGAGCATTACTAAAGAAGCCAGGCGTCAAAGTCTTCCCTCATTGCTTCAAGAATGATAACCATTCAGAGGCAGCCTGGGAAAAGCAATTAAAAACCTGGATGGCTGATTTAAACATTCGCTAAAAAAAAGAGGACATTCCTGGACATTCCTCTTTTCTTTTAC
>DCGH01000103.1:0-3040 GCA_002315205.1 Erysipelotrichaceae bacterium UBA1783 | reverse complement strand
TACTGGTCTCTCAATAAACCATTTTCCTTCCTCTAAAAACAGATAACGCTGTGCCATACCGATTTTACATGTATAACGAATGCCCATGCCACCACTTCTTAAGGAAGCTGCTGGAATAATCTGAGTCACCTTATCAATGGGATATTTTACGCCATCGTCCCAGACAATATATAATGGTTGAATCTGCCCTGTTTTCATATATAGGCAAATCACATTTACAAATTGCTTCATTATTTAATCACCCTTTATCCTTCCAATTCAATAAATCATCATGGTTATTCTCTTCCTCAAAATTCATTAGCTTTGGATCTAATAGCATTGATAATCTTTTGACACTTTTTTTGCCATAACGACTTCTTATATCATCCACTGCCCGTTCCAGCTTTTCATCTACATCACGATTCACATAATTTTCAAACAGGGATAATTGAGTTGCCTCACAATCACCTTTGGTCAGCTTGGAAACACGAATGCCAATCGTTCTTAGTGGCTTCTGAAAACTCCAGTTTGTCTTATAGATTTTTCTGGCCGCATCCATAATTTCGCAAGACAAATTCGTTGGATTGGTCAGCTTTAGTTGTCTGGTAATTACATTTAGTTCTGAATCTCTAAATGTTACAGTGATTTCCCCACATTTAAAGCCCTGTTTTTTTAAGCTGGTAGCTAACGAATCACTTAAGGAATACAAAACGATTTCCAAATCCTGCTTATTGACCAGATTTCTAAAATGAGTTACACAATGGCTTATCGATTTTGGATCCTCAACATAATCAAACTTTGCTACCTCACTATCATCTAATCCATTGGCATTCTTCCATAGCATTGGACCAGCCTTACCAAAAACTCGTTCTAATATCTTAACATCCGTATTCGCTAAATCACCGATAGTTTTGATGCCCATCTGTTGCAATACCAGATAGGTGCTTTTACCAACATAAATCATCTCATCCGCCTTTAATGGCCAAACCACCTCTTTGAAATTCTCTTTAGAGATGACTGTTGTAAAATCTGGTTTTCTTAGGTCACTACCCAGCTTGGCAAAAATCTTATTAAAGCTGACACCAACAGAAACAGTAACACCTAATTCCTTATATACTCTTTCACGAATCTGATCTGCAATTTCTTTGCCACTACCAAAATAAGAGCTATGGGTTACATCCATCCAAGCTTCATCTAGGCCAAATGGTTCAACACAGTCCGTATATTCCAAAAGAATCTTTCGAACTCTGGTTGAATATAGCTGATACCTTTCATAATGGGGTTCGACTAAAATCAGATCAGGACATTTCTTTTTGGCTTGCCAGGTTGGCTCTGCAGCTACAACGCCACATTTCTTTGCCAGCTGGTTTCTTGCCAGAATAATGCCATGTCTTTCATCCTGATCTCCCCCTACAGCAATTGGGTGACCTCTCAGCTCTGGATTGTAAAGCTCCTCTACTGAGGCATAAAATGAATTTAAATCACAATGTAGTATTACTCTATCCATGACTTTATCTTAACACTCACTTGATTATTAATCAAGTAGTAAACTTGATTATTTTTCAATTAGGATTTATACTATAGTTGAGGTGAATGATATGAGCTATGCTAGTAATTTACGTTATCTGAGAAGATTAAATCATGTTTCACAAAATGACCTGGCCGATTTTTTGGGCTACAAGTCTTTCACGACCATTCAGAAATGGGAGGATGGCACTACTACTCCAGCCTACAAAACCATCGTTAAGGTTGCTGGCTACTTTGATGTTGATGTTGATTCCTTAATGAATGATGATTTATCCGTTCGTCCTAACAGCGAAATTCCAATTATCGGTATCGTTCGTGGTGGTTTACCAATTGAAGCCTCACAGCAATACCTAGGCTTGGAGCATGTTTATCCCGATGATGCAAAGCACAGCGACTGCTTCTATCTGGAGGTTGTTGGTGATTCTATGCGTGATGCTCGTATTCTTCCTGGTGATTTATTATACGTTCATCGTCAAAGCTATTTAAATAATGGTGATATCGGTGTTGTATTATTAGACAACGCAGAAGCTACTGTTAAAACTGTTTATTATAAAGGCTCTACAATGATTCTTCAGCCTGCGAATGAAAACTATCAGCCAATTGTATTAGAAGAAGCGGATCAGATAGAAAGAAATGTTCAGATTATTGGAAAGGTATTACACAATCGTATTAAATTTGATTAATTATGAAGTATTTTGCCATATATTTATTATTTGCTAACCTGTTAGGCTTTGCAGTGATGGGCATAGATAAAAACAAAGCCAAGAAAAACAAATGGAGAATTAAGGAAAAAACACTATTCTTTTGCTCTATTATCGGTGGTAGTATAGGGACACTATTAGGAATGTATTTCTTTCGCCACAAAACACAGCATTGGTATTTCGTTTTAGGAATGCCAGTTATTTTAATCCTACAGATTGCTTTAGCCTATTACCTAATGAATAAGTAATAGGTTTTTTTATGCTTTAATGGTAGAATATTACATAGTAAAGGAGGGTTAGCAATGAGCACAAAAAGATTATGCCGAATCGCAATATTGGCTGCGTTAGAATTTGTGATATTCTACTCTCTTTCAAATATTCTTTATATTGAGGCAATTACCTTAACCATTATTACTGTTGCTTTAGCATTAGATAAATCGGAAGCAATTCTATCTTCTATTGTATTTGGATGTATTCTGATTCTTTATATGGGTTTAACTCCCTGGACTATCATGTATCTGATGATTTATCCATTATATTCTCTATTAACAATCAGTTTAAAAAACATTTTGCTAAAGAATGGTATTATTCTAATTGCTTATGGATTTTTATTAAGTGCAGCAACCGGTTTAATCCTGGATTTACCATTCATTTTATTAAACAAGAATGTTACCATCTATTACATCATTACCGGATTAAAAACCAGCCTGATTCAGGGTGTATTAACAGCTTTAGAATTTGCCTTTATATTCGAGCCATTCTATCGCTTATTATTAAAAATCAAAAAATAATCAAAAGCCATTTATGGCTTTTTCTTTATCAGTAAAATAATG
>DCGH01000075.1 GCA_002315205.1 Erysipelotrichaceae bacterium UBA1783 | reverse complement strand
CAGCTCTTGGATAATCCTTTTTAGGAATCGAAGGAATATTGGTTAAGAAATGAATCTTCTCTATTTTTACGCCTAATAGATTTACAATCGCTTCTGTTTCCTCATCACTAGTTGAATGATAATGTGCATAGGTAAATAAACCTAAAGCTCTAAAGATTTTAATAAAGGTCATTTTCTTAAGCTTCTTTAAGCTGATCGCACCAGCACATAACTCTCCTCTAGGAGCAACTAATACCTTAATGCCATACTTCTTTCCTAGCATTAAACACTTTAAAGCACATCTTTCAAAGAAGCTCTGTAAATAGATGATATCTGGCTTTACCTCTTTAATGATTTCATCAAATTTCTTATATACGAAATGATCATCAGATAAATACATTGCTGTGCAATTATCTCTTGTTACCCAGCTTCCTTCTTCAATATTTGCATAAGGAGTTGTATCATCCTTATCATGATCCTTAGAAACCACAAAGCATTGATGCTCCTTCATTAAAGAACAGAAGTTATCAACACTCACTGGTGGTCCACCATATTTTATTCCTGGAAAAAATCCATTTTTAACAATTAAAACTCTCATTTTTCTTTAACCTCATTTTAATTCATAATAAAAAGACCATAGTCCTCTACTATAAAGTTTATTGTATCATATTCAACTAGTTTTTAAAACCAAAAGGAAAAGTCCCCATAAGGGACTTTATAATCAATTATTTAGATTTTTTAAATTTGCCAGGAAGCTTTTTAAGGCTCTGTAGCAAGCGTTTCATCTTTTCATTGTAAACAATACTATTAATAACAATAACAATGCTTAAAACGATAACAAACACCTTAAATGCCAAGATTACCCAAGACAGGTAGCTGATAGAAGCCATAGATAATCCTTTACATGCAAAGTAACAAATCAATACTGAAACAGCATCCACTGCTAATTGTTTTAGGAAATTCGTAATTGGCCATTTAATTAGGTTTTTAGAATCATACCAAGCCATCCAGATGGTCTGGAATCCCATAGCACTAATAGTACCTAAGGCAACACCAATTAATCCATACATCTTAACAGTAACAACAGAAACCACAATATTTAATATTGTAGCCGCAATGAAGTTGTTCTGTGTCTGCTTATAATGACCAGCAGCTAAGATCATGACATTATATGGTAAGCGTAAGCAATGCAATGCATTCGCCAAGGTAATTAATGTCGCAAATACCGGAACAATATAATTAGCATCATCAATTCCAGCAGTATATACAGAAACAAATGGAACAATTAAAATCATTGTACAGCCAAAGATGATAACAACTCCTGTATGGATTACCCATTCTACCCAACCAAAGAATTCATTTAATCTTTCAATCTCCTGCTTCGCCCATAGCTCACCAATTAAGGATTGAACACCATTGGTAGCTGTCATAAACAAATGCTTAATGTTATTAACAACCATAAAATGAACAGAATAGATAGAAACATTAGATAGCTCTGAGAACATTGTTAATACGATATTATCTGTACCATCTAATACAACTGCAGATAAATGCTGAGCAAAGCCATTCCACTTCTGTTTAATTGGTTCCCCTTCATAAACAATTTTACGGTCAATGTTATAGTGTCTATTAATGTACCATCTTAAATAGATTGGTCTACATAAGAAGATAATAGATGTTGTTAACTTTAAAACCTGAATGGAAAAACCATTCTGAATTAAGATAACAGAGGCAATCGTATTTAAGATTAAAGTAACGGTCTGGGCATTAAACTGCACATATCCTCTTTGGTCTGCATTTAGTAATGTTCTATCGACAATACCGAAATAGTATTGAGCAAAGGATGAAATACTAATGGCAAATAATAATGTTCCAGTAAAGAAGAAATCATATTTCTTATTAATGATGAATGGGAATACAATAATTAATCCAATAACATAAACCAAAAGAATTCTAGCTAAAGTTCTGAAAAACTTATTGGCTGACTGTAAAATTTCTGAAATCTTTTTATCATCCTTTTGAGCTAATGGACGATATAAAGAGGATTGAACAACAGAGCCAACCCCTAATTCTAAAAATGAAATGATACCTAAGAATTGAGTGATAGAATTCACGATACCATTGGTATCACTACCATAATTCTTTAAAATTAATCTTGGTAGAATAAATCCACAGATAATGGATGTAATCTGGAATATTAAAGAAGAAATTGTATTCTTCGCTAGTCTTAAGCCTCGCATTAAAAACTCCTTATAATAATGGAATATCGTTTCCACACTTGTCTTTTTATTTTATCATAAATTCATTTTTTATTAAAGTTATTAAAAAAAAGCCATTATTTACATAATGACTTTATCTATTTTGGAATTTATTAATTTCTTTATCGATAATCTGACCATCCTGAACAATTAATGCATTCATCATTACATCATCAAATTCACAAGTAATGAGCTGTTCAATATATGGATAGATGACTGCTGAATTATCATAGGTAAATGTTTTGTAGAACAATGCTGGGGTATGATCAACAACATAATGCATTACACCCTCCACCATATAGGTTGGATTTTCAATTGTTGTTGGAACACTACTTTCAATCGCACCATGCTTATCACAGCTGACATCAACTATCATTGAATTACGTTTCATTTTCTTTAAATCCTTGGTATAGATGATATGGTCCTCTCTTAACACATCCCATAATACACAATTAACAATCACATCATATTTACCAATTTCTTTTCGTAAAAGCTTTTCCGTTCTTCGTTCATATTGGCAAACATTTGCACCTAGCATATTTAATACCTTAATTGCTCCTCTAGCCGTATTTCCCTTACCTATAACAGCACAATTAGTTCCATATGGCATTCTTCCATAGCATTGGAAGGCATGCATAATGGCTGCTTCTCCTGCTAGCTCATTATTTCTCCAGAATACATGACGACCACTATCAAACATTTTCTCCCATGCAAAGGCTGTAACACCACTAGCAAGTAGCTTATCGGTAATATCTTTGTTTTGTGTTGCATGAATCCAACCAAAAACTGTTTGGTTACAATGAAGCTTTTCTAAATAATCTGCATCTCCAATTTTTGGATCACAGATGACATCCTTTTCTAAAACCTCTTCACTGCTACAGATATGACAGCCAAGCTGTTTATACTCTTCATCTTCAATTCCTAATACCTTGCCATATCCTTCTTCAAAGTAAAGGCATTCAGGATGTGCCAGTCTTTTTATATGCTTGGGAACAATGGCTCTACGATGCTCATTTTCCTTATGACTGATTGGAAATCCTATTGTTTTTAACATCTTACTTTTCCTCCTTAATTAAGGACAAGTCCATTAGATTGCCAAAATACTTGTCTGTTTCAGGTAAGATATTTGGATCATAGCCACTATCTGGGAAGAAGGTTAACTCACCAAAATAAATCTGATCATCACTCTGATATAAATCTACTCTAACAAATGGATAGCCAACAGAAAGCTTTGTGGCTATTTCAAACATCTTATCCATTTGAGATGGTTTAGGTATTGTAAAGCCTTCTGGTGCAGCCTTACCACGCTTATTGATTCTCTTTAGATTCTAATCCTTATCAAAGAAATAGAACTTGGTATCGCCACTATTTCTTTCTAGACACACCATCACACAATCAACATAGCCATTGAAGCAGAAGAACTTATAATCGGTAAATTCATCCGTTGAGGCATCATTAGACATATACTTTTCACAGACAATTTTTCTTTTTACATTCTTATATGGCCATTCTCTATGAACCAGATAATAATCCTGTGCTAAGCCTGCTTTTAGCTTCTCCACTGCCTTTTCTCTATCTAGCTTTGATTTATCCTTGCAGATACACATTCCTAAACCAGAATTATGATTACACTTTAAAACAAACTGCTCAGGTAAAGCATCAAAATCGATATCCTCCGCTTTATCATAGGACGCAATTAAAGGAATCAGATACTGTTCACCTAATTCTTCCGCAATATATTTTCTAACCTCGTATTTATCTACAATGGTAGTAAGCTTATCATCTCTCATATGAAGCTTAATATATTGTAGCTTTTCATTCATTGTTGTTGGATTATTCAAATCCAGTTTTTTTCCCATTAAAGCTTTGTATTGCTTACACAGATATTTCTCATCATCCATACCATCACATAATCCTCGCTCAGATAAAAAACGGAAGCGAAAATCCTCATCCTTGATCAGACGAATGGTAGATTTGATTGCTCTATTGATATTCATTTTTTCCCCGCCTTATGAATTTCTTTTTGTAAATTCATTATTTCACAAACATATATACAAATCAACCCATCTTAAGAATAATTTAAGAACAAAAAAATAGAGAAAATCACTTTCTCTATTTACTATGGCTCTTTAAAATAGTGTGTGTAT
>DCGH01000072.1:988-6258 GCA_002315205.1 Erysipelotrichaceae bacterium UBA1783 | reverse complement strand
TGCAGCATATTTATCTGATTCGTAAATTACCTTCTTAATTCCAGATTGAATAATCGCTTTAGCGCATTCATTACATGGGAATAAAGAAACATAAATAGTACAGCCTGATACTGGTCTTTGTGAGTTTAAAATAGCATTTAGCTCAGCATGTACAACATAAGCATACTTTGTGTTGTAGAAATCGCCCTCTCTATCCCAAGGGAATTCACTGTCATCACAACCTCTTGGCATACCATTGTATCCAATAGAAACAATACGATGAGTATCATCTACAATAACAGCACCAACACCTGTATTAGGGTCCTTTGAACGCATTGCACTTAAGTGAGCAAGTGCTAAGAAATAAGTATCCCAATCAATAACCTTTTTCATTTTATCCTCCATGTTTTAAATAATAATCAAAGCATTTTTCCAAAATGTTTTGAGCATAACGCTTTAAACCTATCTTCTCATAAACAGCAGCAACATACTGGTCCGTTCCATAATAGAATTGTGTGAAATTCACATTCTTATACATTAAGAATCCAATCACAACAACAATCACTGTAAAGCAACCAATAAAGTTGTATTTTGTAAACTTATCAGTATCATCAGATAAAATGAAACCTAAGAAGATACCAGCAATCAAACCTCCTAAATGTGCCATAAATGACACATTTGGTAAAAGTGATATAAAGACATTTAAAATAACTGTCTGCATAAAATCTCTGGTATAAGCCTTTGATGCAAACCAGTTTTGCTGAATACTAATAACTAAAATAGCCCCTAGTAATCCATAAGCACCACCAGATAACCCTAAAGCAACGGTATTCTGATCAGCAATGAATACACAAGCATTACCAATAATAATTGCAGCCAGTAGGATGATATTGGTTTTTAATGCACCAAAGTACTTCTCTGCTACTCTGGATAAATTAGCATAGGCTATCAGATTACATGCCAGATGCAAAATACTGCAATGTACAAAACCAGCAGTTAATAATCTCCAATAATCATTTAAAATGGTAATGAACGCTTTATAGTAAGCACCAAAAGCAATCGCTGTATTTATTGAATCTACATTTAATGCATATGCAGTACCTACAATTGCCAGATAAACTACAATACAGATTCCAGCAATAACCTTAAAGCTTGTTGTAAATTGTGATCTGTCTGTTAAGCTCTTTTTGAATGCAGCTTTTCTTGCATTCTTTATCGCAGCAATACTAGCTAACTGTATATTACCTTCTAGTAGTCTTACATTCTTCTGGTAATCTCCATCTAAATCATGAATTACAGTTGAAAGCTCTGGAAAGCTTTTAGCAACCATCTCATCCACTGCTGCACCAGGATATAAGTTAATATAGCGAATATTCTCCACATAGTAGGATGAAGCTTCTTCAGCTAAAGAGATATCTAATACTTTACCTTCCTTTTTTCCAACAACCTCTAATACCTTATCAAACATAGCGGTATCAGTCTTGGCAGTCTGGTTACGCTCCATATCACTCAGATTCGTAATATGAACGATGGTAAAGTCAGCATCATGGGTATTTACAAGCCAGTACTCAACTCGATTAGTGACATCCACATAATTGGTTTTAACTGTCATCTGTATATAATTCTTGCTGGCAATCAGATATCTTACAAGCTGTAACGCCCAGATATTCTGTTTATTGCTCATTATTGTGTCCCTCTAGTTCTCTTAAATTATTTAAGTATTCCTTAAAATTCTCTGGCATATCCGCATTGATTGTTAATCTCTGATGGGTTGTTGGATGAATAAAGGTTAGCTCATGAGCATGTAATAGCTGTCCATCACCCTTTTGCTTTCTGGAAGCATACTTTGTATCATTGACAACAGCATGGCCAATATAAGCCATATGTACTCTGATCTGGTGAGTTCTACCTGTCTTTAATCGACACTCAATTAATGTATGGGTCTTAAACCTTTCAATAACTGTAAAATGCGTAATGGCATCCTTGCCATTCTTGTCAGTTACAGCCATTTTCTGACGATCGTTAGGGTCTCTACCAATTGGGGCATCAATTGTACCATTGTCATGACCAATGACTCCATTTACTAAGGCATAATACTTTCTGCTCATAGTCTTATCAGCAAGCTGATCCGCTAAGAACTTATGTGCCTTGTCATTTTTTGCCATAACAATTAAACCTGTTGTATCCTTATCAATTCTATGAACTACACCAGGTCTCATCACACCATTAATACCACTTAAATCATGACAATGTGCTAGTACCCCTTCAACTAAGGTATGCTCTTTAGTTGAAGCAGATGGATGTACGATTAAACCCTTTGGTTTATTAATAACAATAACATCCTCATCCTCATAACGGATATCTAAATCCATCGGATAAGGCTGAACAGTATACTCTACGGCTTCTGGAACCTCAACTGTAATCTCGTCCTCAGCTCTAAGCTTGTAATTAGCTTTGACTGGTTCATCATTTACTGCAACCATTCCATCATTGATTAGCTGCTGCAAACGAGTTCTGCTGACATCCTGTAGCTTTCCTAAAAGGGCTTTATCAATTCTGACCCCCTTCATTTCTTCATCTGTAATAAATGTATATTGAGGCATAACTACTTCTCCTCCTTTGTGAAAAACAAATCCAAAATTAGTAATCCAGCGGCTACTGTAATAAAGATATCCGCCACATTGAAAATTGGAAAATCATAACCAAAAATATAAAAATCTAAAAAATCAATTACTGAACCAATAAATACTCGATCAATCGCATTACCAATGGCACCAATAATAATAAACATACCTACGATTTTTTCAATTGCGTTGACCTTATTTTTATTAATGTAATAGACAATACCAATAGATACAGCGATGGCTACTATCGCAAAGATACCACCTAATCCTTCGCCCATACTCCAGGCAGCACCTGTATTTCTTGCATAGGTAATATAGAAGAAATTCTTAATTACCTCTACTGGCTGATACAGATCCAAGGTGTGTGATATATAAAACTTTGTTAATTGATCTAGGGCAATCATTAGCCCAATAATAACGAAATCCTTTTTCTTCATAGAAATCACCATTTTTATTATATCAAACAAGTCGAACAAAATCTATAAACCCACAATAAAAGAGCTTATGCAGATTCACAAGCTCCTTTTATTCCTATTTGATTATTCGCCCTCAACAAATTCCTTAACACATCTTCTATAGGCTGCTACTGGATCTGCACTGGCAGTAATTGGTCTACCTACAACTATATAGTGTGAACCAATTTCTCTTGCTCTTGCTGGTGTTGTAATTCTTTGCTGGTCATCCTTTGCAGCATCAGCAAATCTGATGCCTGGAGTAACTGTTGCGAAATCATCGCCACATGCTTCTCTTACTAAGCCTGCTTCCAATGGTGAGCAGACAACACCCTCTAATCCTGCAGCCTTTGCATTTTCAGCATAATGAATTACTGTATCCCCAACAGTGTGATCAATCCACAATTCATTTCTCATCATTTCCTCTGATGTTGAGGTTAACTGAGTAACTGCTAGTAAAATAGGTGTTTCTCTTCCCTCTGCCCCTTCAATTAAGCCCTTCTTTGCAGCTTTCATCATTTCAATTGTTCCAGCAGCATGAAGATTTGTCATATCAACACCTAGCTTTGCCAGATTCTTCATAGCCTTGTAAACAGTATTAGGAATATCATGTAGCTTTAAATCCAGGAAAATCTTGTGACCTCTAGCCTTAATTTCTCTAACTACTTCTGGTCCTTCACCATAGAATAGCTCCATGCCAATCTTAACAAATGGCTTTTCTTCCTTAAACTGATCTAAGAAAGCTAAAGTTGCTTCCTTTGTTGGGAAATCTAACGCAATAATAACATCTCTTTTCATTTTATCTGTGGCTCCTTCCAATAATATCCTTTAAATTATTAATTCCATACTTGTCCATGACCTGTGGTAAATCCTCAATAATTCTTACACAGGCATATGGATCTACTAAATTCTGTGCTCCAACCTCAACCGCAGTTGCGCCAGCTGACATCATCTCAATAACATCCTCTGCACAGCTTACACCTCCACAGCCAATAATTGGAATATCAACAGCCTTATAAACCTGATAAACCATTCTTAACGCTACTGGTAAAATAGCGGGTCCTGAGAATCCACCCATAATATTAGCGATAATTGGTTTTCCAGTTCTTAAATCAAATCTTGCACCAAGCATAGTGTTAATTAAGCAGATACCATCTGCACCGCCATCTTGGCAAGCTTTAGCAATGGCAACAATATCAGTCACATTTGGCGATAGCTTGATGTATACAGGCTTTGTTGTTACGGCCTTTACTGTTTCTGTTACCTTCTTAGCCATTGATGGGTCTGTTCCAAAGCTCATACCACCATTATGGACATTCGGACAGGAAATATTAACCTCTATAATGCCAACAATATCCTGTTTATCCATTGCCTCAGCACAGGTTTTATACTCTTCTAATGAAAAACCCGAAATATTGGCAACCACTTTTTTGTTGTAAACCTTTGCCAGTTTTACAAACTCATCATTTATAACCTTTTCTAAACCAGGATTCTGTAAGCCAATAGAATTAATAAGTCCACCCTTACATTCAGCGATTCTTGGTAAAGGATTGCCATATCTTGGATTTAATGTTGTACCCTTTGTCGCAATAGATCCTAAACGATTGATATTATAATACTCTGTGAACTCATAGCCAAATCCAAAGGTACCACTGGCAGGAATGATGGGATTATCTAGTGTCCAGTTAGATAATGAAACCTTTAATCTTTCCATAATAGCTCCTCACTTTCAAACACTGGGCCTTCCTTACATACTCTTTTGGTACCATTCTTTGTTTCAATTGAACAACCCATGCACGCTCCAAAGCCACAGCCCATTCTTGCTTCCAAAGAAAGATAGCCTCTCTTTAAACACTTTGTTAAAGCCTTCAGCATTGGTAAAGGACCACAAGCGCAATATTGAAGATTTTCATAATGGTTTGCTGAAATACCATCCGTAACCAGTCCCTTTTCACCATAGCTGCCATCCATCGTATACACTGATATCTGACATCCTAAAGCCTCTGATTCTTTGTCATAGAAAACCTCTTTTGCCGTATTAAAGCCAAGTAAAACAACAACCTTTTTACCCTGGGCAATTAGTTTTTTTGCTAAGCCATACATTGGTGGTACACCAACACCACCACCAGCTAATAGCACCTCATCATCCATTTTAGAAACATCATAGCCATTTCCTAAACCAGTTAGTACATCTACCTTTTGCCCAGCTTTATAG
>DCGH01000072.1:0-879 GCA_002315205.1 Erysipelotrichaceae bacterium UBA1783 | reverse complement strand
CTTCTTAAATAGTAAGGCTCTACCTTGATATTGATGAATTGACCAGGGGCACTAATCTTGCTAGTGTCACCCTGAAGCTCCATCACATATACACGATCAGCAATCATTTCATTTTTTGTTATAGTGAATAATTCTTCCATTACTGTCCTCCTTATTCATCAATCGTTGAAACGCCTACTGTCATTTCCTCTAATACATTTAGTAATACATTTACGGTATCTAAAGAAGTAAATACAGTAACATTGTTTTCTGCAGCACATCTTCTGATCTGATAGCCATCATTATTTGTAGATTCTACCCCTGGAGAAGAGGTATTAACAACATAGGTGATATGACCCTTTCTGATAGAATCTAAAATTTCTGATGATCCTTCAGAAAGCTTTTTCTTAATTCTTGTTCTAACACCATTTTCCTTTAGGAATAATGCTGTACCCTTAGTTGCTTCTACATTGAAACCAAGCTTATAGAATCTTCTGATTAATGGTAATGCTCTTTCCTTATCCTCATTAGCAATTGTAACAAAGACAGTGCCATAATTAACTACTCTCATATTTGCAGCCTGTAAAGCCTTATATAAAGCCTTATTTAGATCCTCGTCATAACCAATGGCCTCACCTGTTGACTTCATTTCTGGAGAAAGATAAGTATCTAATCCAGTAATCTTTGAGAATGAGAAGGTAGGTGCCTTAACAAACCAGCGATTTCTGTGAGGTAATAAGCCTGTTGTATAACCTTGCTGCTTTAAGCTTTGTCCAAGCATTACATTTGTAGCAATGTCCGCTAATGGTGTTTTGCTAGATTTTGAGATAAATGGTACGGATCTTGATGATCTAGGATTGACCTCAATAATGGAAACATCGTCATTTTCATCAACAATGA
>DCGH01000083.1:613-4590 GCA_002315205.1 Erysipelotrichaceae bacterium UBA1783 | reverse complement strand
AGTTTTTCTATACCTTTGATAATTACTATGCTTCATTGAAGAAAGGCACAGTTTATATTAAAAAGCCTGGTCTGGTTCATGAGGAGGGCTCTTTGTCTGGCTGTGCTGGAAAAGAAATCCATATTGTATTTAAATTAATTGAAGATAGTAAAGATTATCCTTTTATCAAAGAGCTATCTGTTTTTTCTTCTGGAGAGTTTTTTGAAGTTTTAAACTCATTGTTTGATTCTATTGTCAGATTAGGGAAGGATGATGAGCTTTCAGCAAGATTTTTAGCAGAAATCCTTACAATTATCAATCGACTATATAATGAAAAGAAAACTGTTGAAGTTCAGCAATTACAGAAGAAGGATTTAATTAAAGCAGTTCAAAGCTATATTGATTTACATTATAGTGATGATTTGTCTTTGACAAAGCTAGCTGATCTTTTCTATATTTCTTCCTATTATCTTTCAAGAAAGTTTAAACAGACGGTAAAAATCTCAATCAGTGAATATATTAATTCATGTAGAATTGGTGAGGCGCAGAGATTGTTAATTTTTACGAATATGGAAATAAAAAGTATTGTGACAAAATGTGGATTTAATGATGTTCATTATTTTTACAATCAGTTTAAAAAAGCAACGGGTTTAACCCCAATTCAGTTTAGAGAACAATATACAAAAGGATAGAGGATTCTATCTTTTTTATTTGTTGCTTAATGAGTTATAATTGATTTAACAATCAGGAGATAAATATCATGAAGAAGACCTATATCATCACTATGCCAAATCATATTGGTGCGTTCTTACAGGCAAGTAAGTGCTATACCAAGCATCATGTCAATATTACCAGAGTCAGCTATAACAAATCTGTGGATGAGCATACCTTGTTTATTGATGGAGAGGGTAGTGAAGAGAACCTAAAGGCTTGTGATGAAGAGTTATATAGAATTGGCTATTTAAGAGATGAATATCGTAAGGCATCGATCTATTTGCTGGAATTCTTTCTGGATGACTATGCAGGTGCTTTAATACCTGTATTAGAGTTAATAGAGGACTATCATTTTAATATTTCCTATATGAACTATAACATTCAAGAGGGAATTAAGCAGAGCATTCGATTTGGCTTATTTATTGACGATTATGTTCGCTTTAATGATTTTTTGCAAGAGGTACAGAATCTTTGTGAGGTTAAGGTATTGCAATATAATCCGAATGGTCAGGTATTTGATAACTCTGTATTCTATACTTCCTTCGTTAATGGTTTAACAACAACCTTAAAGGCTGATGAATCTGCTCGCCAGCAGCTATTAATCAATTCTAATCTAGCAATGCAGATTGTGGATGAAACAGGGCAGAATCCTTATCAGGCTTTTGATTCTATTAATAAGTTTGCCGAAATTTTAGCAAATTGCAGAGGAGAAAGCTTTAAACCAAGAATTACTGAAACTTCATTGACTAATCAGGTTAAGATGATATTGATTGAACCAGATTGTGGTTCGAATACGACCATTTTAGTAAGTGATAATGATGTATTGTTTATTGATTGTGGCTATGCTTTATATAAAGAGGAAATGCATCAGCTGTTAAATAAATTGGTTGATTTTGATCATCTGGAAAAGAAGAGAGTATTAATTACTCATCCTGATTTAGATCATTGTGGCTTGTTATCGATGTTTGATGAGGCACTTGCTTCAAAGGAAGGTAAAGAGTGTTTAGCCTTAGAATATGAAGGTAAGGATGGCTTTAGAGAGCAGAATCGATTACATGCTCCTTACATCAGAATCTGTAAGACATTAACATCCTATGTTCCAACAAAGCCAGAGATGATTCATACCATCTGGAAGAATAAGAGTACGGATGCTTTATTAGAGAATATTGGCACCTTTGATTTTGCGGATTTGCATTTTGAGGTATACCAGGGTGCTGGTGGACATGTTGGAGGAGAAATTGTTTTAATTGATAAAGACCATCATATCTGCTTTACTGGTGATATCTATGTCAATATCAAGGATATGACACCAAAGCAGAAACAGTATAACTCTTATGCACCGATTTTAATGACAAGTGTGGATATGGTACCTTTATTAGCTTCACAAGAGAGAAAAGAGCTATTTGCCTTATTAGAAAAAGGTGAGTGGATGATTTATGGTGCTCATGGTGCTGGCAAGCAAATGGTGATTGAATAGATGGTAAACAAATGAATAAAAAGCAGATTTTAAAATATTTTTCTGGATTTGAAGCAACGAAAACGCCAATCACTGACAAGCTGATTGCTTCAGGTCATCCAAATAAAAATGATTTATATTTACAGACTGCAAGAGCTTGGAATGTACAAAATGTAACCCAATACTGGCATTTGATTCATTGCTGGGCAGTTCAAAGTAAAGATAGCGAGTTATTTATAAGAAGGATTAAATACGGTGAATTGTATGTCTGGATGGCTGAGGTTTCAAATGTCATTAGTAAAGAAGAGCTGCAAGAGCTTGTTGATGAGGTTATTAATGATAAGCAATCCACTAGAGGACAAAAGAATAGAAAACTCAAAGCTCGTTTATTTGATCTGATTGCTGAAGAGGTTGAGAGTAAAACAAAGAATTTAGTATCTAAAGAATAATGAAGTCATAAAAAAGGTGAATGAACAAATTGACTAAAATTAGAATATAAAAGAAAGAGGTTAACATCATGGGATTATTTGATAAATTAACAAAAAAGAATAATTGTAGCTTTTGTGGTGGTAGTATTGGCTTATTAGATACGACTTTAGCTGATGGCTATTTATGTAAGAATTGTAAGAAAAAGCTATCTCCATATTATTCTGTATCTAAAGAGGATTTAACACCTCAGATTTTATTACAGATTAATGATAGAGAGGTCATTAATAAGACTCGTTTAGAGATGTTTAAGCCAAATAAGTTTTATGGTGATTTTGGCTGTATTATGATTGATGAGGAAAGAAAGCTGTTTGCGGCGGTTCCTGATACATCAGATAGCTTATTTGGTTCTGCAAAGAGTATTACTTCTTTAGATCAGATTATTGATAAGAATCCAGATGTTTTATTATTCTCACAGATTGAAAATGTCAGATTGGATTTAACCATGACTTCTAGAGAGGATAAGCAGACTGTGGATGGTAAGCAAGTGAGCTATAATCCTAAGCATTTTACCTATATGTGTGATTTTACAATGAGAATGGATGTGAATCATCCATATATCAAATCTTTGTACATTCCTTTATCTAATGGTACAGTGCAGATTCCTTGTGATGAGCCTAGAAAGATCTCTTCTTTAGATAGAGAATTCCTTTCTTGGGCATTAGATATGCCAGGATTAATGTATGAGAAGAATGCGGCATATAATACCTGCGAGGATTTAAAGAAGCTGATCTTTGGTAATGCTAGTGGCTTACCTGATTATAGCTATGGCTTCCATGTTTCATTAAGGAACAAGGATGAGGTAAAGAAGTATGGCTATTATTTAGCTATGGCTGCTGAAATCCAGAAGGCATTAGGAAAAGAGAAAAAAGACTAAAGAAAAAAATAGCCTCTAAAGCAAGTGCTTTAGGGGTTTTCATTTACTCATTATTTAATTCTAATTGATGCCTATATAGCATTTCGGCCACCTCAGCATCGGCAAAGCTAATGCCAAACATATAGATACAGATACGGTCTTTTTTGATTTCTTTGTCTTTCATTAATTGTTTTAATTGAACCTTTTCTTTATCAAATATGAATTCTTCATCATAGTAGGCATTGAGCTGCGGTACATCATCTGAGAATGCTTCACAATCCTTTCTGAAGGATTCATCTAATAAATAGCCTGTATCCAAGGCAATGAATAGCTTGGGTTTATTTAGCTGTGTGGATGATATCTGGTCTTCTTTATTACAGGTGGAGGTGCATGAAATAATGACATCACATTGATTTAAGAGGTGATAATCATCACTATCATCAACAGTAACCTTGCAGCCAATCTTTTCATATTCTTCTTTGTTTT
>DCGH01000083.1:0-544 GCA_002315205.1 Erysipelotrichaceae bacterium UBA1783 | reverse complement strand
AATACATTGGGCATTCTGGATGTTGGTTTTACCATTACCAATAAAGCCAATTCGTTTTACTTCCTTTAGGTTTAATAGCTTCATGCCTTCTTCTAAGGCAACACAGCTCATTAAACCACAGCGTAGTCTGGTTAATCCTTGATTGTGATATTCTTTGATGACATGATGCTGTTTGTCATCTAAGATGACATCATCATCCGTTAAGCAAAGTTCATCATTAACACAGATGGTTTTATACACAGAGTAGCCATCAATGGCTAGTCCATGCATTTCAGTCATGGTGATGGATGGGACTCCATGGATACTATTAAGTACTCTTACCTTTTTAATAGGTGAATAATGATTGAGGGTATCAGTGGTAGCTACGGCCAGCTGATAATCCCGTTTGAGTTTTTCATAAGCTTTTTTATATTTGCTCATTTTAATACCTTTCCTTGTTATCAGCGATCAATACGTTGTTTCCATATTGAATTGTAGTCCTATTGAAAGAAAATACAAGTGATAAATGAATTATTGTTTTGAGTGTTTTAGATGATAGAAAAGG
>DCGH01000034.1 GCA_002315205.1 Erysipelotrichaceae bacterium UBA1783 | reverse complement strand
AAAATAACAGCCCTAAGGTTTATCCCTAGGGCTTTATTTTTACTTTTTTGAGCTGTTTATTTTTTTACAGCCCCTTTTCTTTTGGCATTAATTTTATAATTTACCTGTAAATAAACAGGAGGATTATAAATTATGTTAGGTGCTATTTTAGGAGATATTATTGGAAGCAGATTTGAATTTGATCGTGGAAACAAAACGAAGGAGTTCAAATTATTTACTAGTGAAAGTGTATTTACAGATGATACTGTCATGACTGTAGCTGTTGCGGAAGGATTATTAAATGCAGGTAGGGATGCTGATGAAGAGAAAATTAAACAGTCTTTGATTCAAGGTATGGTTAAATATGGAAGAAGATATCCTGATGCTGGTTATGGTGCAAGATTTCGCCATTGGTTTACTAATCCAATTCCATATAATAGCTTTGGCAATGGTTCAGCAATGAGAGTTTCTGCAGCCGGCTGGTTATATGATGGCTTAGAAAGAACCTTAGAGGTCGCAAGATTTACAGCAGAGGTTTCTCACAATCATCCAGAAGGAATAAAGGGAGCCTGTGCAACAGCTGCTGCAATCTATCTTGCAAGAACTGGTCATAACAAAGAAGATATTAAGAATTACATTGTAGAAAATTTTGATTATAATTTAAGCAGAACATGCGATGAGATTCGTCCATATTATTATCATGTTGAAAGCTGTCAGCAATCCGTGCCAGAAGCGATTACAGCCTTTTTAGAAGGGGAAAGCTACGAAGATGTTGTAAGAACTGTCATCTCATTAGGAGGAGATACAGATACTACTGCAGCGATTGCTGGAGCAATTGCGGAAGCATACTATGGAATCCCTGAAGGTATTGCAGAAAAAGTGGGAAATTATATTGGTAAAGACTTCAAAAAGGTGTTGGAACAGTTCGATGATGTGAAAACAAAGAAATAATTCAACAATAAACCATTGCTAGTTTACCAAATGTTCACAATATAGATTTAAAATATAAATACATTAGGAGGAATTATATGAAAAAGATTATTCATTTAATTTTATGTATAGCAATGGTTATTGGACTTGCTGGATGTACTAAAGGTACTGATGGTACAGTAGATACACCAACAAATCAGAAAAAGGATTATTCAGATGCTACAAAGATTACATTATCAGATGATGGTATTACTGTAGATGGCTCAGCCATTTCAACTGATTCATCTTCTTCTGTTTATGTAGCAAACGATATTATTTATTATCAGGATTTAGATACCTATGAAAGTGGTAATAAGTATGGTGAAGGCACTGCTGAAGACAAGCATAGCGCTGAAGAAGCAGACAAGCACAGTGTTATTCACATCACTGAAGCTGGAAGCTATTATATTACTGGTAGTATTTCTTATGGGCAGATAGCGGTTGATTTGGGCTCTGATGCTAAGACAAATCCAGAAGCAGTAGTAACATTAATTTTGGATAATGCAAATGTAACATGCACTGTAGCTCCAGCAGTAATTTTCTATAATGTTTATGAATGCGACGAACAATGGGTTAAGTATGATAATGGCGAAATTGACTCATTTACTCCAACAGTAAATGTTGATACAACTAGTGCAGGAGCAAATGTTATTATTTGTGATGATTCAGTAAATAATATCAATGGTTCTTATGTAGCGAAGATTTACAAGGATAAGGAAGGCGAAAAAAAGCTTTATAAATTTGATGGAGCATTCTACTCAAAAATGAGTATGAATATTAATGGTGAATCTAACAATACAGGCGTTTTAAATATTACCGCTGAAAATGAGGGATTAGATAGCGAGTTACATTTAACCATTAATGGTGGTGAAATTACTATTAAGTCTCAAGATGATGGCATTAATACCAATGAGGATAATGTTTCTGTTACAACATTTAATGGTGGAAGAATTCATATTATCGCTGGACTTGGTGAAGAGGGCGATGGTGTCGACTCTAATGGTTACTTAGTAATTAATGGAGGTACTGTTATCTCTGCCGCAAATCCAAGAAGTGACTCAGGCTTGGATTCAGATAAGGGAACATTTGTTAACGGTGGTACAGTTTTAGCTTTAGGTTCAACAATGGATTGGGCTGAGAGTGATTCAAAGCAGGTAACAATGAATTTACAGTTCTCAGAATATAAGAAATCTACGGATGCAATTGTGGTTACAGATACAGATGGAAAAATCATATTTGCGTATGATCCAGATAAGGATGAAATCTTGGCAGAATATTCAAGAAGCTACCAGGGTGCAATTATTTCTTGTTCAGGTTTAGAAATGAATGGTGAATACTATATCTATGTTGGTGGTGATGTTACTGGCACTGAGGATGAAGGTGTTTACGATGTTTCTACAGTAACAGCATTTACTGGAACACAGCAAGGTCATGGAGAAGAAGGATTTGATTCTACAGGCTTTGGTGGATTCAATCCTGGAACAATGCCAAATGGAGATTTTAATGGACAAATGCCTGAAGACTTCAATCCAGATGACTTACCTGAAGGTTTCAATCCAGATGAATTGCCAAATGGTGGAAATAAACCAGAAGATGGTAATTTCAATGGTCAGATGCCAAACGATGGTAACTTCAATGGTCAAAAGCCAGAGGGCGGTAATTTCAATGGCCAGATGCCAGGTGGTGGAAACTTTAATGGTCAAATGCCAAATGGCGGTAATTTTAATCCAGGAAATGGTGGTTATAATGGTTCAACTTCTACAGCTGAGCTAATCAAAGAATTTGTTATTGAAAGTCGTGTTAATAACTTTGCTAATGTGGCAAGTATTAAAGATTCAACTACGACAACACCAGCTAATACGACAGCTGGAAATTCACTTTAAACAAGAGGGATGGAAACATCCTTCTTTTTTTCTTTTCATTTTTAAGGTGATATTTGACAAAAGTGATATAATGAAAATGGTGTTAAGGAGGAAACTTGACTATGGTAAAGATTGATATATTTAGTGGTTTCTTAGGTGCTGGTAAAACGACTTTAATTAAAAAGCTGATTGCTGAAGCATTTAAGAACGAAAAAATTGTTTTAATTGAAAATGAATTTGGAGAAATCGCAATTGATGGTGGTTTCTTACAGGAAGCCGGTGTTGAAATTACAGAAATGAGTCAGGGTTGTATCTGCTGCTCATTAGTAGGTGATTTTGAAAAAGCATTAAAGAAGGTTATTGAGGATTATCATCCTGAAAGAATTGTTATCGAGCCATCTGGTGTTGGTAAGCTTTCTGATGTTATCATAGCAGTTCAGTCTGTAGATAGTGATGAGATTGTTTTAAATAGCTTTACTACTGTTGCTGATGCAAAGAAGGTTAAGATGTATATGAAGAACTTTGGAGAGTTCTATAATGATCAGATTGAGCATGCAAATTCTATCGTATTAAGCAGAACAAAGGATATGACAGAAGAAAAGCTGGATGCAGCTGTAGCAATGCTAAAAGAAAAGAATTCTGTTGCAACAATTATTACAACGGATTGGGATGCAATTACAGGATTACAGATTCTTGAGACAATGGAGCATAAGAATACATTACAGCAAGAGCTTGAACAGCTAAAGGAAGAGGCTGAACACCATCACCACCATCATGACGATGA
>DCGH01000085.1 GCA_002315205.1 Erysipelotrichaceae bacterium UBA1783 | reverse complement strand
AGGCAATGCCTGCTTTACTTTTTGGGATAAAATATATTCGAAATAGAAAGGAGATGTTTAACATCTTTATGACTATATCTTAACAGGCGGATTTAGCGTAATTATCATATATTTTTGTGAAATTGTGTGAATGCTAAAAAAGTTGCACAAGAAGCAATAATCAAATAAAATTAATATGGTGATATTATGAATGTTTATGATTTTGACAAAACGATTTATTCAAAGGATTGCACAGTAGATTTTCTTTTTTATAGTTTAAAAAAGAAGCCTTCCTTATGTAAATATCTTCCTGGAATGCTATATGGGATTATTGCGCATAAGCTTGGTATTATTGACCGTAAAGCAATGAAGCAATGGTTCTATAACTATATAAAGGACATTGATGATATTGATCAGGATATTAAAGATTACTGGGATAAAAATATAGATAAAATGAATGATTTCTATTTCAAAAATCAAAAGGAAGATGATTTGGTTATTAGCGCCTCTGCAACCTACATGGTTGCTGAAGCTATGGAAAGAATGGGCATCAAGCATCTGATTGCCACAGATGTGGACCGTTATACAGGTGAGGTACTTTCAAGCCATTGTAAGGGGCAGGAGAAGGTTAATCGTATGGTAGCGGCAGGCTACAATTTAAAGGATATGGATGAATTCTATTCAGATTCATATACAGATGTTTATTTAGCCAGAGAAGCTAAGAAGGCTTATCTGATTAAGGATGGCAAAGTAACAGATTGGGATAAGTTTTAAATGAGAGTTGGACTATTTACAGATACATATTTACCCGATATTAATGGGGTGGTTTCTTCTATTGAAACCTTAAGATGGGCGTTGACGGATTTAGGGCATGAGGTGTTTGTAGTTTGCACAAAGCCTTCCTTAAAAAAAGCTGAACTGGAAGGCCATGTTCTGCGTTTGCCAGGAATAGAAGCTAAAAAGATTTATGGCTATTCTTTGACTGGCCCAATGCATTTGCGTGCAAAAAAGATTATTAGAGAGATGAAGCTGGATGTTATTCATGCTCATACAGAGTTTGGTGCGGGTATTTTTGCCAGATTGATTTCCCACGACTTATCAATCCCATTAGTAGCAACCTATCATACCTTCTATGAGGATTATACTCATTATATCAATGTGTTTAATATTTCAGCAGCAGAAGTGCCATTAAAGATGGTTACCAGAAAGTTTTCCAAGTTCTTTGGAAATTATTGCCAGCAGCTAATCGTTCCTACCTTAAAAACAAAGGAAAGATTATTGGATTATGGGGTAAAAACAAAAATGACCATTATCCCTACGGGATTGGATTTTTCTAATTTTGAAAGTAGAGAGGTTATTGATTCACCATTTTCTCAAAAGCAATATACTGTCATTTATGTTGGAAGAATTGCTGAGGAAAAGAGTGTTGATGTCATTGTGAATGCTGTAAAGCTATTGCATGATCAGGGAGAATTAATCCATCTGATTATTGTTGGTGATGGACCTGGCAAGAGTGATATTGATTCATTAGTAAAAAAATATCAGGCAGAAAGCTACATCTATATGGCAGGAAAAATTCTTCATAGTGATGTTGTTAAATACTATAACTATGCCGATTGCTTTGTTTCAGCAAGTATGTCTGAAACTCAGGGCATGACCTTTATTGAGGCTATGTCTACAGGAAAACCAATTTTGGCAGCTGATAGAGTAGCATTAAATAATGTATTAATTGATGGAGAAACTGGTTATTATTTCCAGGATTATAAGGATTTAGCAGCTAAAATATTAGTGTTAAAAAATATGGATGAACAGAAGGCGAAGGATATGAAGCTAAGTACAAAGCAGATTGTAGAAGAATATTCACCAAAGACATTTGGTAAGAAGGTGGCAGCTGTTTATTCAGATGCGATTGAAAACTATAACCAGGTAGCAAATATTACTAAGCTTAAGCTGGGTGAAAAGGAAGTTAAGATAACTGTTACCCAAAAGGAAGAGGATATGGTGTATACTATCTCTTATGATAGCTATTTGGATAACAGATATCATAAGGGCGATGGATTAGATGAAGAACAGCTTCAAAAGCTATTGAGCCTTCATCGTTATTGGTATGCTTTTAAGAAAGCGGCACAAAAGGTGGAAGCTTCTGATAAAACAGAAAAAGAGATTAGAGACTTACTGAAATCCTTGAAAGTAGTATCTCAGCAACAAATTGATGAAATGATTGATTATTTCAAGAATTTGGGTTATCTGTCTGATAAAGGGGCTGCTGAAAGCCAGGCTTATATTGATCAGAATAGGCTGTTAGGTAAAAGAAGAACAGCGCAGAAGCTTCAACAACGAGGCGTATCTAAGCAGATTATCGATGAGATGCTGGAGGTTGTTGATTCTAAAGAGGAGAAGGAACGTGGTATTCTAAAGGCAAATGCTTATCTTAAGAGTATTCATGATAAATCCTATAAGGAAACAATCCGTTATTTAAAGGAAAAGCTAGTGATGGATGGTTATGAAAATGTAGATGATATTATTAATGAATTAGATATTTCATTTAACCAGGAAGCGGAAAGAGAAGCATTAGTGAAGCTTTATGAAAAAACAAAGCGTAGCTATGGCAGAAAATATAGCGGTAAAGAGCTATATCAGAGACAATACAAATACCTGTTATCAAAAGGCTTTTCAAGCGGTATGATACAGGAGGTTTTAAATATAAACGACAAGGAGCAATACTATGAAGATTAGTGAATTAGCTAGTAATATGAATATAAATATGCTGATGCTTGTTACAAGCGTTAAGGAAGGAGTAACTTCTGCTTCAGTTCCTTATTTATCAATTTCTTTCAGAGACAATACTGGAACTATTGAAGGAAAGCTATGGACAGTAAGGGATGAGCATACAGCAATCTGCAAGGTTGGTAAGGTGTTAAGAGTTAAGGGTGATGTAATCAATTATCGTAATAACCTTCAGCTTAAGGTGATTGATTTAACAGAACCAGATCCAAGTGAGGTTCATATGGAGGAATATGTATTAACTGGTCCAGTACCAATTGAAACATTAAAGAACTACATCACAGAGATTATTAACTCTATTGGAAATTCTGATGTTTTCAGAATTGTTAATGATATCTACAAGACGTATGATAAGGAGATTTTCTCAAGTGCTGCAGCAGCCAAGAACCATCATGAATATTATGGTGGCTTAGCAACACATGTTTATGGCATGCTTAAGCTGGCCGATATGGTTTGTACAAATTACCCATTAATCAATAGAGATTTGTTGCTGGCTGGTGTATTACTACACGATATTGGAAAGGTTATTGAACTTTCAAGCTCTAATGCGGTAACTGAGTATACATTAGAAGGAAAGCTAATTGGCCATATTTCAATTTCACAGACAATTGTCAAGGATACTGCAGATAAGTTAGGTATTACTGGTGAAATTGTTGTGCTTTTAAGACATATGATTTTATCTCATCATGGTCAATATGAGTATGGTTCACCTGTTCTTCCACTGACAGTAGAAGCAGAGGCATTACATTTCATTGATGACTTTGATGCCAAGATGACAATGATTGAAAAGGAATTAAGACAGGTTGGTGAGAAGGAATTCTCTCCAAGAAGCTTTGCGTTAGAGAACAGAAGCTTCTATAATCATAATATTAAGTAAAAGAGGAAGCTATGAAGGTTGTTAATTTATCTCAATACCAGAAAATTCAGCAGATAGATCAAAAGGCAGGTCGCTATGATGAATCCGTTTTAGCAGCCTCTTTCGCTATGAGTATGCTTGAGGTAATTAGCCAGGATCAGCCTAAGGAAGCCTTCATTGTTTGCGGAAATGGATTTAATGGTGCAGTCGGATTACTATTAGCACATTTGTTAAAGACAAAAACAGATATTGAAGTAAAGGTGGCAGATTTTGTTCATCACTATGAGAAATATCAGCGTATCATTGAAAATGATCAGATTGAGATTATTAGAGATTTAAGAATGGTAAGAGATACGATTCCAGGCTGCCAATATATTGTTGATTGTATCTTTGGAACAGAGCTAGATGAGAAGGTTTATTATCCATTTACCTACCTGATTGGCTGGATTAACGACAGCAAAGCCTTCAAGCTGAGCTGTGATATCCCAAGTGGTATGAATATTGATAATGGTTTAGATTATGGTTGCGTTATAAAAGCGGATGCTACAGTAACGATGTCTGTGCCTAAGCTAGGCTTCTATCTGTATCCAGGTAATGTTAATGCAGGCAATGTCATCATTGCTCCAAGTGTGATGTCAAAGGATGCTATTGATGAGGTTGCATCACCATTTAAAATTCATAACGACTCACAAATCAAAGAAAAGCTGCCTGTACGTTACAAGCATTCCTACAAAGGAAGCTATGGAAAGGTACTTCTGATTGCAGGCTGTAAGCAGACAGCTGGAGCCTGTATTTTGTGCGGTAAAGCGATTATGAGAAGTGGGGCTGGCTTATTAACCATTATGTCTCATAAGGAAGTATTACCAACAATTAATTTAACCTTCCCTGAGGCAATGACCATTGAAATTGATGATTATAATATCTATTATCAATTATCACAGATGGATTTTAATCAATATGATCAGATTGTTATTGGGCCAGGCTTAGGAAGATACTCAGATACAGAGGAGCTATTAATCAAGGCTTTAAACTCAAATAAGCCAGTGGTTGTGGATGCGGATGGATTATTCTATCTGAAGAAGCATCTGGATTTGGTTCGTAACAGAGGACAATTAACCGTAATCACCCCACATATTGGAGAATATAAGCGAGTATTTGATTATAACGAAAAAACCATTATTGATGATTTGTTAGAGCTGAATCAGATTTATCCGGATTTAGCCATCGTATTAAAGGGCGAAAACACTTTGGTTAGCTATCAGGGTGAAATGTCAATTAATACTACGGGCAATAATGCTTTAGCTAAAGGTGGCAGTGGCGATGTTTTAGCTGGTATCACTGGTGGATTATTAGCACAAAAGAATGATATTGATTCCGTTATTGCTGCAGTATATGTTCATTCATTAGGTGCTGATTATTGGGTAAAGGACCATTCTGAATACTCAATGCTGGCTTCAGATCTGGTTGAAATGATTGATAAGGCTTTGTGGGAATTATCAAAGGTTGAAGAATCAGAAGAATTATAAATAAAATGAGAATGAAAGCGGTACTAAAGTTCCGCTTTTTAATTTCGGAATTATTGGATTCGTGGTAAAATATCATTATGGATATTATGGTTTCTCTACATACTGCTGAATTTTTAGAGCAGCTAAAGAATTTTGATGTAACTCATGTTATGGTTAACGATGAGAGCTTTTCTAGTGGCAGCACTGGTCTATCATTGCCACAGCTAAAGGAAATGGTTGAAAAGATTCATACCTATGGCTTTAAGGCAGTTGTAAAGGTGGACCGTCTGTATGATCAAAGTGAGATTGAAGAGCTAAAGAGCTATTTACGATTTGTTGATGAATGTCATGGCGATATGGTTTTATTCAGTGATATTACAATCAAGGTTCTTGTTGAAAAGCTAGGCTTACAGCTAGAGTGTATTTATGCACCTGAAACATTATTAACGAATCAATATGATGTACAACAGCTGAAAGAGGATAACTTCTCAGGCTGTGTGATTTCAAAGGATATTCCGTTAACTGATGTATATGATATTGCCCAGTTTAACCCTGGTTATTGCTTCATCAGAGCTCATGGTCCTATTTTAATCAGCTATTCAAAGAGAAGATTTATTTCTGTGTATCTAAATGATTATAAGGAATATAGAGATTCTTATTATCTGAAAGAGGAAAACCGTGAAGTGAAGCTACCAATTATTGAAAAGGAAAAGGGCTGCTGGGTTTATGGTTATACATTAGAAAGCTTTGAAGAGATTTCTAATATTGCTGGAAAGCCATTTAGGGGAATCATTGTTGATAATATCCTAAGTGATGATCAATACACATTAAAATGTGTTGAATTATATAATGCTGTTTTAAAGGGAGCAATGGATTCTTCTACAGCATTAGAAAGGTTAAAAGAATTGGACCAGAATATTGAGTATACCTCAATTAATGATATAAAGAAGACCTTCTTGGAAAAGGAGTAGTATGGCAGTAGAATTGTTAGCTCCAGCAGGAGATTTAGAGCGCTTAAAGGTCGCTTGTGAATATGGTGCTGATGCTGTTTACTTTGGTGGTAAGCAATTTTCATTGCGTGCCAGAGCCTCTAATTTTTCTAACGAGGATATTAAGTCAGCGGTAGACTATGCCCACTCTAAAGGAGTTAAGGCTTATGTAACTGTTAATATGATTCCTCATAATTCTGATTTTGAAGGATTACAGGATTATTTAAAAACCTTAGGAGAGTATGGAGTAGATGCGATTATCTGTGCTTCCAGAGCGATTTTAGCCATAAGTAAAAAGGTGGCTCCAAATATGGAGGTTCATGTTTCGACGCAGCAGACAACGACCAATGCTGAAGCAATCGAGTATTGGAAAAGCTTAGGAGCTGATCGTATTGTATTAGCCAGAGAGGTAGAGTATACCGATATGGCTGATATTATGAAGCAGACAGATTTACCTGTAGAGGTATTCATTCATGGCGCTATGTGTGCTAATTATTCAGGTAGATGTGTTATCTCTAATATGCTGACAAATAGAGATGCCAATCGAGGAGGATGTGCTCAATCCTGCCGTTGGAGCTATCATTTATACCACAAGGATGAGCTCATGGATCGTGATGATTATTTATTATCTATGGGTTCTAAGGATATGTGTGTTCCTGAATACATTGAACGACTATTAGATATTCAGGTGGCTTCCTTAAAAATAGAAGGAAGAATGAAGACAGCCTACTATGTAGCAACCGTTGTAAAAGCATATCGTATTTTAATTGATGAATATTATGCCAATGGCAAAATCTCTAAAGAGATTTTAGAAAAAGCACAGCAGCTATTAGTTCGTGCAGCCAATAGAGCAGCAGGACCTGGCTTCTATCCAGGCATGCCAGA
>DCGH01000045.1:1810-3856 GCA_002315205.1 Erysipelotrichaceae bacterium UBA1783 | reverse complement strand
CCATCCTCATAGGCATTGGAGATTAAAATACCCTGATAGGTATAAGGCCCTAGAATATTTTTGCTTGTTGCATAACAAAGCTCATGCTGGGCTTGGCTGGAGTAAATGAAGTAGTAGGTGTTTTCAAACTTTCTTAATGAAGATGCTTCTAAAAATTCGTGTCCTTCAAAGCTAGTCCCCTTACCCCATTTGTAGCCTGGAACAATAAAGGTTGGAATATCCTTCATTGTTAGCATATCATCCTCTAGTTCAACAATATAAGCACCTTTGGTATTGTCATCATTTAATGCCATGCCCTCGATTCTAAAATCAACAGAGAATCCCCAGGCTAAATAAATATGACCATTGTCATTGATGACAGCAGGGTCAAAGCTGCTTGGATAGTCCTTTAATGTATTTCTATCTACGCAATATTGAACTGTACCATAATAGTGAAACGGACCTTCAGGTTTTTCACTTACAGCAACACTAATAGCATCATTGGATGCCAAAAAATAATACAGGTAATATTTTCCATCATTTCCAAAAACAACATCTGGTGCATATAAATCACGATCTCCATCCTTGTTGATTGGATCATCCGTTTTTTTGTAGGAAACACCTTCATAATGCCAATGGTTTAAATCATTGATATCTGCACTGTATACCTCATAATCATTGGGACAATAGTGACTGCCTTTGAAAGCATCTCTAGAACCATAGATATAGATTCGATTATTGAATACATGTGGTTCTCCATCAGGGATATGAACATCTAATGGTAAATAAGGATTCATGGATAACCTCTTATAATATGGCAATTAATGCACGAAGCATATAGTTTGGTAAATAGCCATCGATGCGATATAGAATATTAAAATTACGATCCATAATGGTATTGTTGTTAATACGATATTGGATATTAAAATTACGGTCGGTAATCGTATCTCTATCTATTCTTAAAACAATGTTAAAATTGCGGTCTTTGATTTCGCTGTTATCAAGACGATACAAAATGTTGAAGTTTTTATCTTTTACTTCAGAAGTGCTGACTCTATACAGTATTCCAAAGTTTCTATCTTCAATAAGGTCATTGTCAATTCGATAAATAATATTAAAGTTTCTGTCTGTTATTGTTGTCATAAAAAATCACCTCATTATTATTTCTTAAATTATAGCATTTTTACTTTGTCATTGTATTATAATGATGTTATAAAAAGAAAATGAGGAGAGCCTTATGATTTATACATTAACTACCAATCCAAGTATTGATTACTATATTTTTTCTTCTAAGGATTTAGCAGAGGGAATTAATAGACCAGAGGGCTATGAATTTGTTGCAGCTGGTAAAGGGGTCAATGTTTCCAGGGTATTAGCTAATTTAGGTCAACCAAGTAAGTGCGTTATGGTTGCGGGTGGTTTTACTGGTCATTATATCTGTGATGAAATCAATAAAATTAATGAAATCGAGGTTATCAATGTACCAATTGAGGGTAATAGCAGAGTAAATGTTAAAATCAGACCAAATGGTAAAGAGGTAGATTTAAATACCTCAGGGCCTGAGTTGACTGAAGAGAATAAAAAACAGTTGATCGCGGTATTTGATCAGGTAAAGAAAAATGACTATGTCTGCTTCAATGGTTCCTTACAGAAAGGAATGAAGGATACAATCATTACCTTGGCTAAAAATATCAAGGCTAAAGGTGGTAAGGTTGTTTTAGATGTTCCAAATCTTTCTGCAAAAGAGATTATTGAATGTGAGCCTTATTTAATTAAACCAAATTGTGAAGAGCTGCAGGAGCTTTTATCTAGCAGATTAGATTTCCCTGAAATTATTGATGAAGCAAAGGAAAAGCTGGTTTCTAAAGGTATCAATATTATGCTTTCTTTAGGAAAGGATGGAAGCTGCTATATTGGTAAAGAAGTGATTAAGGTCAATTGTCCAAAGGTGAAGGCTGTCAATACTGTTGGTGCTGGCGATAGCTTATTAGCTGGATTTATGTATATGTTAGAAAATGGTAAGGAATTAGAGCAGTGTCTAAAGTTTGCTTCGGCTAGTGGTTCTGG
>DCGH01000045.1:948-1784 GCA_002315205.1 Erysipelotrichaceae bacterium UBA1783 | reverse complement strand
CTGTTACAACCAACGCCTTACCGACGAAGGAAATCATTTTACCTTTAGTAGAAAAGGTTGAGGTTGAGAAAATTTAATTTTTTCCCGTTTCAAAGTGTTTTTGTTTGAATTGATAGGTAATTAGTGTTAAATTAATACAAAGAGGTACAAACGATGAAGGTATTATTAGTTAACTGTTGCTGTTGCTGTTGCAAGGCTTGTTGTATAACAGGTTAATTTGATTGTGCTTTCTATGAATTATGTTTGAACTTAAAAAGTAATTTTCAATAGGAAGCAAATTGCTTCTTATTTTTTTGGAGGATGAATTATGATTTATCAGAGTGTTGCAGAAACAATCGGGCATACCCCATTAATTGAGATAAAAAATATCGAAGAGTATTTAGGCTTAAAGGCAAGAATTCTAGTAAAGCTGGAATCTGTTAATCCAGCTGGATCAATTAAGGATCGTGCAGCAAAGCAAATGATTCTGGATGCTGAGGAAAGTGGTATTTTAAAGCCAGGGGCAACAATTATTGAACCAACCAGTGGAAATACTGGTATTGGTTTAGCTGCAATTGCTGCAGCGAAGGGATACAAGTCTATCTTTATTATGCCAGATACGATGTCTAAGGAAAGAATCAATATCATTAAGGCTTATGGAGCAGAGGTAGTTTTAACTGCTGGTGCCTTAGGTATGAAGGGTACCATTGATAAGGCAAATGAATTAAATCAGAATATTGAAGGAAGCTGGATTGCTGGACAGTTTGAAAACCCAAGTAATCCAAAGGCTCATTATTTAACAACTGCTCCAGAAATCTGGGCAGATACTGAAGGAAATGTAGATATCTTTGTTGCTG
>DCGH01000045.1:0-922 GCA_002315205.1 Erysipelotrichaceae bacterium UBA1783 | reverse complement strand
CTGGCTTTGGTACAGGTGGTACCGTTAGTGGTATTGGTAAATATCTAAAGGAAAAGAATGCTGATATCAAGGTGATTGCGATGGAACCTGATGCTTCACCATTACTATCTGAAGGTAAATGTGGGCCACATAAGCTTCAGGGAATTGGTGCAAACTTCATCCCTGAGAATCTTGATCAGAGTATAATTGATGAGGTTATGACAATGAGTGCTGAAAAGTCTTTTGCTGCAGCAAAGCTATTTGCCACAAAGGAAGGCGCATTAGTTGGCATTACTTCAGGAGCTAATCTTGCCTGTGCCATTGAATTAGCACAGAAGGAAGAAAATTTCGGAAAGACCATTGTGACTGTTTTGCCAGATAATGGAGACCGTTACTATTCCACACCATTATTTACAGAGTAGAGGGAGAAAACTATGGATACACAGCTTATTTTAGATAGTGTTTTACATGACTATGACAATAGCAGAGTGATTGATAATCTAAAGCTAAAGGGAACCTTAGATAAGAAATCAATTAATCGTATTACTGATAATTTAGTTAAAATTTTATATTATGGTTTTTATGAGAATAATGGTAAGGAAGGATTAGAATGCTTAGTAATGGAAACTGCTGCTTTATTAAAAAGAGCAGTGGAAAGAAGCTGCCAATACTCTGAAAACAAAATTGATGTGGCAGAAACCGTAGAAGAGTTCTTTATCCGTATTCCAAAGGTAAGGGAATATCTTGATACTGATTTAACAGCGATATTTGATGGAGACCCAGCAGCGAAAAACAAGGAAGAAATTATATTCGCTTATCCAGGCTTCTATGCAATTAGCGTTCATCGTTTAGCTCATCAGCTATTTGATTTGAATGTTCCATTAATTCCAAGAATTATGGCTGAATATGCTCATAGCCAGACAGGTATTGATATTCATCCAGG
>DCGH01000003.1 GCA_002315205.1 Erysipelotrichaceae bacterium UBA1783 | reverse complement strand
TTTTAAGAAACATAGATTTAGCGTATAATAAAAACGAAGAAAAGGAAGTGAGGGTAAAAAATGACAGAATATGAAAAAATGCTTGCTGGGAAAATATATTCACCAGCAGATCCTGAAGCAAATAAGCTCGGTCATGAACAGCATGATTTGTGTATAGAGTATAATAAGCTATACGATAGGGATCCAAAGAGAAATGAATTAATTGAAAAGATTTTTCCTAATCATAAAGGAAATATTTATATTCAAGGAAATCTATATGTTGATTATGGCATTCATACAACAATCGGAAAGAATTTTTATGCAAATAATGGATTAACAGTATTAGATGTATGCCCTGTTACGATTGGTGATAATTGCTTTTTTGGCCCAAATGTAAGCATACTAACACCTTTACATCCTCTAAGATATCAGGAAAGAAATCCGTTTTATGATGAGCAAATAGGGCGAAATACAGATATGGAATATGGTGCTGCTATCATTATAGGAGATAATTGCTGGCTTGGTGGAAATGTTATTGTTCTTCCAGGAGTAAGAATTGGAAATGGCTGTGTTATTGGTGCTGGTTCTGTAGTTACCCACGATATTCCAGATAATTATCTTGCGTATGGAAATCCATGCAGGGCAATTAGGGAAATTACTGAAGAGGATTCAATCTATAATAAGAAGGAATTATGGTAGGATGATATAAGTAATACAATGAGAGCGAGAATACAAAAATGAAATTACAATCTAAGTTTTTTAATGAATTAGAAGCGAAAGAGATTTATGAGATTCTAAAGTCAAGATCAATAATCTTTAGAATGGAACAGAATATTAAATATGTTGATGAGGATGATACAGACTATGAAAGCTTGCATTGCTACTTTCAGGAAAATGGAAAAGTGGTTGCTTATTTGAGAGCATACTACAAAAAAGGAGATCTATCTGAAGCAAGAATCGGCAGAGTATTAACCTTAGAACATGGTAAGGGAATGGGAACAGAGCTGATTGAAAAGTCCATTGTAGCAATTAAAGAAAAAATGAATGTAAAAAGGATCGGTATGGATGCCCAAAAGCATGCAATAGGATTTTATGAAAGATTAGGCTTTGTTGTGACCTCTGATGAGTTTTTAGAGGAAGGAATTGTCCATGTAAATATGGAGATTGAGGTTTGAGCTTAGTAGTTGAAATAATATAAGGAGCGCTAAAAGCACTCCTTTCTTTTTTGTTTATTTTACAAAAACTGTGAAGTCTTTTATAATAGAGGTAATCTTTTGGGGGAAAAAAGAGTTTTTTGTTGTGAGAAAAACATTCATATATTTATTTGGAGGCAAATATGCGTAAATCAAGCGTATCAAGTATTACATATGGGGCATTATTCTGTGCATTAATCGGTGTATTAGTTTATGCCAACAGATTATTAGCTGGAGCAATTGAGCTATACTTTTTCTGGATTATTCCAATTCCAGTCATTGTATATATACTAAAATTTGGAGTAAAGCAGGCTGTGGTTATGTCTACAGCAATGATATTAATGACGATGATTATTTCAGGTCCAATTTCAGCCGGTACCTTCTATGTCATCGGAGCAACCATTGCGGGTATTTTCTATGGTGATGGTTTAGTTAAAGGAAAGAGTGTTTTCAATCTAGTTGGTCGTCTGATTATTGTTTCAATGGTGGAAATCATTATTACAGTTTTCTTTGCTGCGGCATTCTTTGGTTATGATTTATCAGAAGAGGTTCGCTTAATGGGGGAAATGATGCTTTCAATTGCTGAAAAAATGGGTGAAAGCACAAAGACAGGAATTGCACAGATTATTAATTCAAATAAGCTTCTGACAATTGTCATTATTTCATATATTCTTTCAAGTGTAATGGAAGGTGTTTTAGTTCATTTATTTGCTTATATTGCATTAAAGAGACTAAAGATGCAGACCCCACCAATGATTCCAGTATATGAGATTAAAGCACCAAGATGGATGAAGCTGTTCATCTTTGTTGGTTTATTGACAACCATTCTTACATTAATTACGGGAGTTACAACTTTGGATAAATATGTATATCCATTCCAGGTAATCACAGCATTTATCTGTTATTTCTTTGGATATATTTATATCATTGTTTATTTATCATTGATCATTCCAAACAAGAGAACAAGATCTTCAATTATTGTAATACTGGTTTTATTGAGCTTATTTATTCCATACGTGTTTATTGGTTTAGGTATTTTAGATATTTTTACAAATAACAGAAAAATTCTAGTAGAAAGGGCAAAAGCATATGCTGAACAACAGAACAGACAGAATTAAAATTATCGCATTAGGTATCTTTTTGGTTGAAGTTGTTTTAGCAATGATTTCAATCCGCTTCTTAAAGATTGGGGCAGAGCTATTATTAGCTATTTTCCTTGTGATTACTTTAGTAGAGTTAACCTATATTTTCTATGTTTATGAGGTAGATAAAAAGAAAAGAAATATTGATATCTCAAGAATTTTAGGAACAGAAGCAAAGGGTGCCTTCGATCATGCGCAGGTTGGTATTGTTGTTTATGAAAAGGACCATACTGTAACCTGGGTTAATGAATATCTGATTTCCCAGGGATTCAATTTTATCGGTGAGAAAATCAGCAAATGCTTACCTGGTGTACAGGGATTGTTCAAGGGAAATGTCTATAATATGATTATTGACCTGGAGGATCGAAAATACGAGCTTGTTAAGGGTGAGGGTGAGCAGGTTGTTTATATGAAGGATGTTACTGAGCTAGTTCAGCTTAGAGACAGCTATAAGAATGAAAAGGTTGTTTTAGGCTTAATCAGCTTGGATAACTATGAAGAAACTGTTCAGAATTCAGATGAGCAGATGATTGCTGCAATCAATACAAATATCAGACAGCGTGTTGTAAAATGGGCCATTGATAATGGTGGAATTATCAGAAGATTAAGAAGTGATCGCTTCTTAGTAATTATTAATCATCAGAATTTTGAAAAGATGCTTGCAACAAAGTTCTTAATTCTAGATGAGGTCAAAAAGGAATCAACAAATCTGAATGTAGCCATTACCAGCTCTATGAGCTTTGCTTATGGTGGGGACAGCTTAAGTGAGATTGATGAAACAATTAATAGCTTACTAGAGCTTGTATTATCTAGAGGTGGAGACCAGGTTGCAGTCAAGGAAATTGGTCAGGAGGTAGCATTCTATGGTGCTAGCTCAAGTGCAAATGAAAAGACAAGTAAGGTAAGAGCTAGAGTTATGGCTCAGGGCTTAAGAGGTATTATGGATGATAGCTCTAATGTTATCGTTATTCCTCATAGTGATGCGGACCTGGATAGCTTTGGTTCGGCATTAGGTATTAGCCGTATTGCTCAGGCATGTGGTAAAACTGCCTATATTGTTATGAATGATATTAAGGTAGAGCCAAAGACCAAGGAAATCTACAACAACTCTGTGATTGAATTGATTAAGGATCACATCTTTGTATCTATTAATGAAGCATTAACTTTATTGGATGATGATACATTAGTTATTGTCACAGACCATCATAGTGCCGACTTAACTAGTGCTCCACAGATCATCAATAATGCAAAGAGAATTGTTATTATTGACCATCACAGAAGAAAGAGTGAAGCAAATATTTCTGCAATGATGATCTATAACGAACCGGCAGCAAGTAGTGCTGTTGAGCTAGTAAGTGAGCTATTACAGTATCAAAGTAGAGAAGTGGAGCTAACAGAATTAGAAGCATCTATTATGTATGCTGGATTATTAGTGGATACAGATGAGCTAAAGAGCAGATGCTCAGTCAGAACATTTGAGGCTTGTGCTTATTTAAAGAGAGAAGGCTGTGATATGGCGATGGCTAATGAATGGCTAAGAGATTCATTAGAGGACTTTATCAATAAAGCTAATATCTCTAAATATTTAGATTATGTTGGTAATGGATTTGCGGTATCAGCAGTACCAAAGGCTACTGGTGAACCATTATCAAGAACAGCTTTAGCACAGGGTGCAAACTATATTTGTGCGGTTAAGGAAGTAAATGCAGCCTTTGTTATTGGACAAATTGATGCCAATACATGTGCGATTAGTGCACGTAGTAATGGTGAAGTCAATGTTCAGATTATTATGGAAAAAATGGGCGGAGGCGGACATTTTAATGCTTCAGGTTTACAGAGAAGCAATACAACTGTCGCTGAGCTAAAGGAAGAATTATTAAAGGTTATTGAAGACTATAACAAGTTAGGAGAAAGCGATGAAAGTAATACTATTAGCTGATGTTAAAAATGTCGGTAAAAAGGGTGAGATTAAAGAAGTAGCTGATGGCTATGGACGTAACTATCTGGTAAAGAACAGATTTGCTGTAGAAGCAACAAAGAAGTCTATGGAAATATTACAGAACCAGAAGGATGCAGCCGAAGCAGAGATTTTACAGAAGCAGAAGGATGCAACAGAGCTTAAGGGAAAGCTTGAAGCAATCACTTTGACTTTTAAGGTAAAGGCTGGAACAGATGGTAGAATATTCGGTTCAATTCCAACAACAAGAATTGCCGAAGAACTAGAAAAGCAATTCAAGCTTACTGTAGACAAAAGAAAGTTTGTCAACTATACAAAATTAAATTGTGTTGGTTTACATAACGTTAAAATTGAATTATTTAAGGATATTATTGCTACATTAAAGGTAGATGTAGTTAGCTTATAAGAAAAAGGAGGGGATTGTATGCCTCAACAGATTCCAGCAAGTCTTGATGCTGAACAGGCATTATTAGGCTTAATGCTATCATACACAGAAACAGTTTCTAGAGCATATGAGGAAAGCTTAGACTCATCAGATTTTTTATCTGATGCCAATAAGCGAGTATATCGTGCAATCCAGAAGCTTTATTCAGAGCGAAAGCCTGTGGATATTACCAGTGTAATCACAAAGCTATCAGATACTGACCAGTTAGATAAGGTAGGCGGTGCTGATTATATTATGAAGCTTTCAGAATTAGCGGTAAGCAGTGTTAATTCTGATTACTATATTAAGACCATTATGGAGAAGGCTTTATTAAGAAAGCTAATTGATGTTTCTGAAGAAATCAAAAACAGATGCTTTGAGGGACAGGAAAATCCATATGATGTTTTAAACGATGCCGAAAGCTTAATTTCAAAGGTATCAAGAGAAAGAAAAACAACTGATTTCATTCCTTCAGAAGTAGCAATGGAGCAGGCGATTAATCAGATTCAGCATTTATCAAAGACTCGTGGTATGACAGGTGTTACCTCTGGTTTCACTTATCTGGATCATATGACGAATGGTTTCCAGAAGTCTGATTTAATTATCTTAGCTGCCAGACCTTCTGTAGGTAAGACAGCGTTTGCGTTAAATATTGCGGTAAATGCAGCAACACGTGCCAATAACTCAGTTGCAGTATTTGCTCTAGAAATGCCAGCAATTCAGTTGGCAAATCGTATGCTTTCAGCAAAGTCTTTAGTAGATTCTAATAAGCTAAGAACAGGACAGAATATTGATAATTCTGACTGGGCTAAGATTGATCAGGCTAGAAATGAGTTAGCTGCAGCAAGAATCTTTATTGATGATTCATCAACTATCAAGGTCAATGATATTTACGCTAAATGTAGAAAGCTACAGTCTGAGCATGGATTAGATTTAGTAATTATCGACTACCTTCAGTTGATTTCAGGTAGCTCATCAAATAAAAATGGCAGCCGTGAGCAGGAGGTTTCTGAAATCTCAAGAGCCTTAAAGCAGATGGCAAGAGAATTGAATATTCCTGTCATTGCTTTGTCACAGCTTTCAAGAAAGGTTGAGGATGCTGGTAGAGAGCCAGGCTTAGCAGATTTGAGAGAATCTGGAGCCATCGAGCAGGATGNNGGATGCCGATATCGTTATGTTCCTTCATCGTGAAAAACAGCAGAAGAAGGAAGATGGCGAGGAGGAAGAAGCACCAAAGCAGTTTAGAGATATTAAGCTTATCATCGCTAAGCATCGTAATGGTTCTATCGGTGATTTAGAGCTTGCCTTCGAAGGTAAATATAACATTTTCAGAAATAAAGAAAGAGTACACGATGAAAACGAATAGAAAGAAGCTATGGATTGTCATCTTACTATCCTTGATTATTTCTATTGGCTGTACCTATTTCTTCCCAAGTAATATCGGTAAGGAGCAAACAATTACAGGTGTTACACTTTCAGAAGAAAAAACAATTATTAAACAGGATATCAATGGCATTAATCTGGTTCCTAAAAATGTAACCAAGATTTATTACAAGGGTTTACTGATTGGCGTTATCAATGATGAAGGTATCCTTGATGAAACGATTAGGGAATTAGAAAAAAGCTATGATGGTACCAGCTACGAAGGAAGTAAGCTTCGTTTATCTGATGACATCTATACATTAACCCAAAGCACCTTCTGGAACTATGATATTAAGGATGAGGAAATTGCTGCTTATCTGAAGGAAGAAGGCTTATTTGTAACAGAAGCGACTCAAATTGACATCTATGGTGAAGGTGATCAGATTATTGATACGATTTATGTTGCTAATATTGAGGATTTTACAGCTGCATTAAGAAAGTTCGCATTATGCTTTATTGATGAGGATGTTTATATCAAGCTTGAAAATGGTGAGGTGATTGCTGATTTAACCACTTATGGTACTCAGCAAAAGAACATTTATATTGAAAATACATTAAAGGCAACAGTAAGAGGTGCTGCAGTTGAGGATATTTTTTATAATGAAGAAACGGTATTTACCTATCTTTGTTATGGAAGAGAGCCAAAGCTAGAATACTATACTGTTGAGGAATATGATACCATTGCCGGTGTTGGCCAGAAAAATGGATTGTCAGTGACACAGGTTATGGCGTTAAATCCATCCTTAAAGAATACGGAACAGGCATTAGTCGTAGGTGAACAGATTCTAGTTACCTATTTCGATTCGCCTATTTCAGTTGTTGTTGAACAGCAGCGAATCAGCAAGGTCGTTACCTATGCTGGTTCTACTGAATATAAAATCACAGAAGCGCTTGCTGCTGGACAAAAGCGCAAGGTTCAGGATGCAAAAAATGGTTATAACGATGTTACCTATACAGAAATGTATGTTAATGGTGTTATGGCCAGCTATCGTACGGATAAAGTTGTTGTAGTGGAAGAGCCAGCAAATGCCATTTATGAAATTGGTGCAGGTGAGGTTTCATACGATACTGGTGAGTTAAACTTCAGATTACCTTGTGACTATCCAGAATTAATCTGTAAATGGAGATGCTATTCTGGTCATAATGGCACAGACTTCATTAACTATCAGAATCGTTATGGCGATGTATTAGCATGTGAGGATGGTGTCATTGTTGGTAGAGGATATGCTTCTGATATGGGTTATTACTATTTCATCAGACATAGTGAAGATTATGAGCTGGATTATATGCATATGAAGGTATTAGGCTACTTCCCTGCAGGAACAAAGGTAACAAAGGGACAGGTTATTGGCCAGATTGGTTCTACAGGTCGTTCTTCTACACCACATATCCACATTGCCGTATGGTATAAGGGTACCAGAGTAGACCCATGTTCACCTGGCTTATTGCCATGTCAGGATGCTAGACAATAGTTATGAAATTTACAATTCTTGCCAGCGGTTCTAAAGGAAACTGCGCTATTATTGAAAGTAAATCAACAAAGATTATCATTGATTGTGGCACAACGATGACATATCTGAAAAAAAGCTTTGCTGAAGTGGGCTTTGATTATAAATCTGCAGATGGCATTCTAATTACCCATTCTCATTCAGACCATATTGGTCAGATAAAGATGTTTAGAGATTTGGATGTTTATAGCTGCTTTTCAATCAGTGGTATTCAAAAATGGTATCAGGTTGTGCCAAATCAGGTGTTTAGAATCAAGGATTTAACAATACTACCATTACATTTGTCACATGATGCTGAATTGGTTACAGTGGGTTACATCATTTTCGATGGTGAAGAAACCTTAGTTCAAATGACGGATACAGGTTATGTTTCAGATAAAAATCTGAATCTGATTAAAAATGCAACCTATTATATTTTTGAAAGTAATCATGATCCAGAAATGCTGATGAAGACCAGTCGTCCATTTTTAACAAAGCAGAGAATTGCTTCGGATTATGGTCATTTATCTAATGAGGATGCAGCAAAGGTGCTATGTCAGTGTGTCAATGAGGATACAAAGGAAATCGTTCTTGCTCATATTTCGCAAGAAGCAAATACCTATCAGCTTGCCTATGCAACAGCAAAATCAGCACTAAGTGAATGTGGTAAGCTTAGAGATGATTTAAAGCTGAAGGCAGTAGAACAATACGAAATATATGAAGGTGGATTGTAATGATTCACCTTTTTTGTGCTATAATTATCGATAGACTGGAGGTACGGATATGGTAGATGTAATTGTTGTTGGTGGCGGTCATGCTGGATGTGAAGCCGCATTAGCTACTAGTAGAATGGGATTACAGACAATATTATGCTCATTGGATAAAAACTGGATTGCCTCTATGCCATGTAATCCATCCATCGGTGGCCCTGCAAAGGGTATTGTTGTCAGAGAGATTGATGCATTAGGTGGACAGATGGGTAAAAGTGCGGATGCAACTGCCTTACAGTTTAAGATGCTAAATACAACAAAGGGTCCTGGTGTCAGGAGCTTAAGAGTACAGTCTGATAAGATTGCTTATAAGAAATTTATGCAGGATGTATTAGCAAACCAGGAAAATCTAACCGTAAAGGAATGCGTTGTGGAAGAGGTCTTAGCTGAAAATGGTAAGGTTAAGGGTATTCGTGTCAATGAAGATGAAATTCTTGAATGCAAGGCTTTAATATTAACAACTGGAACCTATATGTCTAGTAAGATTATGGTTTCTAATCATATTACCTATGAAGGACCAGATCATCAGAAAACAACAAAGAACTTAAGTGAATCCTTAAGAAAGCTAGGCTTAAGAACCTTCCGATTAAAGACAGGTACACCTGCCAGAATCAAGACAGATTCTATTGATTTCTCAAAGGCTTCCTATGAACCAGGTAATGATGAGGTGGAGGCTTTCTCATATGAAACAGAAAGAATTACACCAATTGATTTACAGATTCCTTGTTACCTGATTTATACTCAACCAGAAACGCATGAGATTATCAAAGCAAATTTACATAGATCTTCTATGTATTCTGGTGTAGTTGAAGGTGTTGGCCCTAGATATTGCCCTTCTATTGAAGACAAGATTGTTCGTTTCTCAGATAAACCAAGACATCAGCTATTCTTAGAACCAGAATCATTATCATTAGATACAACCTATGTACAGGGATTCTCAACAAGTATGCCATATGAGGTTCAGGACCGTATGCTAAGGTCCTTACCAGGATTTGAAAATTGTGTGATTGAGAAATATGCTTATGCAATTGAATATGATGCAATTGACCCATTACAGCTAAAGCCAACCTTTGAAACTAAGCTGATTGAAAACCTATTTACCGCTGGTCAGATTAATGGCACTAGTGGTTATGAGGAAGCCGCAGGCCAGGGCTTATATGCAGGAATTAATGCGGGCTGTAAGCTATTAGGAAAGAAGCCTTTAGTATTAAGAAGAGATGAATCCTATATTGGTGTTATGGTGGATGATTTAGTAACAAAGGGAACCAAGGAGCCATATCGCTTACTAACTTCAAGAGCAGAATATCGTTTATTATTGAGACATGATAATGCTGATCAGAGATTAACTGAATATGGTTATGAGGTAGGCTTAATATCTCAAGAAAGATATGACAAGTTTAAAAAGAAGCTAAGTGAACTGGAAAGACTAAAGCAGCTATTAAGTGAAACAAAGGTATTCATTGATGAAGAACTACAGGATTACCTAAAGAGCTTAGGCTATGAGGATGAAAATCATTTGACCAATGCTTATGAGCTGTTAAAGCGTCCGAATGTGGAAACAAGTGTGATTGCTAGAAAGGCGAATGTAGAAATCAGTGATACTCTAGCAAGACAGTTAGATATTGAAATTAAATATGAAGGCTATATCTCTAAGGCAAAAAGAGAGGCAGCAAATCTGGAAAAAATGGAGAAGCAGCAGCTTCCTGAGGATCTGGATTATGATGCAATGATTAACCTGTCTTTAGAGGCAAAGCAGAAGCTGAAGGAAATCAGACCTACAACTATTGGTCAGGCAAGTAGAATTTCAGGTGTAAACCCGGCTGATATTATTACGATTTCAATTTATCTGAAGCAAAACAAATAGTAAAAAATGACAGAAATGTCATTTTTTTAATGATAGGTCATTTAATTTGTTCAAAAGTGAAAATGAGGTTTATAATAAAGCATAACAAGAAGGAGTGATGAATTTGAAATACAACTTTGATGAGGTCGTATCAAGAAAGAATACCCATTCCATGAAATGGGATATTAAAGATGATCAGCTGCCAATGTGGGTGGCCGATATGGATTTCAAGTGCGCTCCTGCAATTCAGAAAGCCTTCAATGAAAGAATGGCTAATGGTGTTTTTGGTTATACTTTAATTGAGGATGAATGGTATGATGCGTATATTTCCTGGTGGCAAAGAAGACATCACTTTACCATTGAAAAGGATTGGTTAATGTTCTGTACTGGTGTTGTTCCTGCTATTTCTTCTATGGTTAGAAAGCTAACGACACCAAACGAAAATGTTGTTATTCAGACACCCGTTTATAACATCTTCTTCAACTCTATCATTAACAATGGTGCCAGAGTTTTGGAAAGTCCATTAAAATATGATGGTTCTCACTATGAAATGGATTTTGATGATCTAAAACAGAAGTTTGCCTTACCGCAAACAACGCTAATGATTTTATGCAATCCACATAATCCAGTAGGAAAAATATGGAGTAAAGAAGAATTGTCAAAGGTGGGCGCTTTAGCAAAGAAGTATCATGTCACTGTTATTTCTGATGAAATTCATTGTGATTTATGTGATCCAGGCTATGAATATGTGCCATTTGCCAGTGTTGATGAGGTATGTAAGCAGGTTTCTATTACCTGTATTGCTCCAACAAAAGCATTTAACATTGCCGGTATACAGACTGCAGCTATTTTCTCAGCCAATGAATATCTATGCTATAGAGTGAATAGAGCGATTAATACAGATGAGGTAGCAGAACCAAATGTATTAGCAGCTATTGCCCCAGTGGCAGCATTTAATTATGGTGAAGATTGGCTGGATGAATTGAGAAGCTATTTGTTTGAGAACAAGAAATATGTTAGAGAATTTATTAAAAAGGAATTACCACAGCTGAAGGTTTTAGATTCCACTGCAACCTATTTATTATGGATAGATTGTAGTCAGGTAACAGATGATGCAACAGCATTAAAGGACTATTTATCGAATAGTGTGGGCTTAGTTCTTTCTGAAGGAGAAGAATATGGCTTATGTGGTAAGGCATTTTTAAGATTAAACACAGCAACCTGCAGAAGTCGAATTGAGGATGGTATGCAGAGACTAAAAAAGGGTTTAGGTCAATTTACTAAGTAAATTGGGAAAGGAAATAAAATGAAAAAGATTATTACATTATTATTAGTTGTTCTAATGACAGTTACTGCATTAACAGGATGTACAAAAAAGTCTGAAGAAAAGGACTTATTAGCTACTATCAAGGAAAGAGGATACATTATCGTTGGTACTGAAGGTACTTATATGCCAAATAGCTACCATGATGAAAATGGAAATTTAGTTGGTTTTGATGTTGAAGTAGCAGCATTAATTGCTAAATATTTAGGCGTTGAGGTTCAATATTATGAAACTGAATGGAAATCAATTTTTGCAGCATTAGATGCAGGAAAGATTGATATCATTGTTAATGAATGTGGATGGAATGAAAAGCGTGCTGAAAAGTATGATTTCTCAGAGCCATACGCATTTGTACAGGCTGCTATTTTAACTAGAGCAGATGATGAGAGCATCAAAAGCTTAGCAGATATTAAGGGTAAGGTTGCCGCAAATGAAGCAACTTCAACTTTAGGTGCATTAGCACAAGAGAATGGTGCAACATTAGATGCTGTAAATGAAATGGCACAGTCAATTTCAGAGGTTGTTAATGGAAGAGCTGATTGTACATTAAATTATGTAACTTCATTTACCTCTTATTTAAAGCTAAATCCAGATTCACCTGTTAAGATTGCTGCATATATGGATGCAGAACCAACATCTTATGTTCCAGTTGTGAAGGGCAATGAAAGCTTAGTTGCAGCTATTAATGAAGCTTTGGCAAAAGCATTAGCAAGTGGGGAATTAAAGGCAGTTTCTGAGAAGTATTTCGATGTAGATGTTACTTCTGCTGCTGAGTAGCTTATCTGTAGTTTAAAGTGAGTAGTCGTGTCATTAAGATTCTGCTAGATTCGTTCTGGCCACTACTTTTAGCTGGTATTAAAGTAACCATTCCATTAACGGCAATATCATTTACCATTGGAATGGTTCTTGCTTTATTAACAGCATTAGTTCAAACAGCAAAAATTCCTGTATTAAAACAGCTTGCCCGCTTCTATGTTTGGATCATTCGTGGAACACCTATGATCGTACAGCTATTCGTTGTTTATTTTGGTTTGCCTAGTATTGGTATTTTATTAGATGCCTTCCCTAGTGCGGTCATTGTATTATCTATTTCTGTTGGTGCTTATTGCTCAGAGACTGTCAGAGCAGCGATTGAATCTGTCCCAAAAGGGCAGCTGGAGGCAGGCTATTGTGTGGGCATGAGCTATTGGCAGACAATGTATAGAATTATTATTCCACAAGCATTAAAGACAGCCTTCCCACCATTATCCAATTCATTAATTGGCTTGGTGAAGGATACCTCTTTAGCATATAGTATTTCAATTGTTGAAATCATGGCAACTTCGACAAGAATTGCGTCAAGAACCTATGATTATTTCTGGTTATATATTGAGGCAGGACTGATTTATTTGATTTTTTGTACTGTTTTACAGTATCTGCAGCGCTACTTTGAAGCAAAGCTAGAAAGAAGAGGATAGGAATATGTTAGAAATTAAAAATATTCATAAATCCTTCGGCTCTCTAGATGTTTTAAGAGGTGTTGACTTAACAGTAAATAAGGGCGATGTAATTGCCATTTTAGGACCAAGTGGTTCGGGCAAAACAACATTACTAAGATGCATAAACTTCTTAGAAAAAGCAGATTCAGGTGAAATGATTTTTGATGAGGATCATTTTGATCTGCATTCTGCAAATAAAAAGCAGATTGCTTCCATTCGTATGAGGAATGGATTTGTTTTCCAGAATTACAACCTTTTTGCGAATAAGACAGCACTACAGAATGTAACAGAAGGATTAATTGTTGCCAGAAAAATGAAGAAGGAACAGGCTGAGGAAATTGGTAAAAAGGCATTGGATAAGGTTGGTTTATCTGATCGCTATGATTACTATCCATCTCAATTATCTGGTGGACAGCAGCAGCGTGTTGGTATTGCCAGAGCGATTGCGACGAATCCAGAGGTTATTATGTTTGATGAACCTACCAGTGCACTTGATCCAGAGTTAATTGGTGAAGTGTTAGCCGTTATGAGACAGCTAGCTGAAGAGGGCATGACAATGCTAGTTGTAACACATGAAATGAACTTTGCGAAGAATGTATCTAACAAGGTTATCTTTATGGAGAATGGTGTTGTTGTAGAAGCCAATGATGCCAAATCATTCTTTGAAAATCCAAGGGAAGAAAGAACAAAGAGCTTTATTCAGGGATTTAATCATTAATATCAAACCATAAAATCTTACATTATTTAAAAAATAAAACTCGAGAGATCTCGAGTTTTTATTTTGATGATTTTTTGATGATTGTTAATACCTTAGGTAATACTAGTGAATAGATGACTGCTAAGATAATACCTACAGCAATCTTAATTAATAATGATCCAAATACTAGCTTTGACGAATAGTAACCAAATACCTTAGAGTCTACATATAGAGCAACAGTATTTAAGGCAGTAACGGTTAAAGCACTGATAGCTGAAATAATACAAACCTTTACAAAGGTATAGTTATATTTCATTGATTTTGCCAATAAGCCAACAATTAAACCACTAGCTAGATGTGGAAGAATCCAAAGTGGAGTCGTTACTGTAATACCATATCCTGAAAAGAATAGCTGGTAGATTAAGGAACCAAGTCCACCAACAAGCATACCATCAATAGGCCCTGCCAAAAGAGCAGCCACAAGAATTGGTAATGCTTCAAAGGTGAATTTGAAGTTTGCTAATTTAATAGGTGTTAGAATGCTTAATACAACATACATTGCTGTCAGCATAGAAATAGTAGTTAATCTTTTAGTAGTCATTTTTTACCTCAAATATCTCATTTGCAAAAATAATATCATTATTTATGAAAAAATGATATAAAAAATTAAAAAAGATAGGACTTTGTCCTATCTGATTGTTCTTTCTGCAGCTACAGCAACATGGTTTACTAATACTGCGGTTGTTACAGAGCCAACACCCTTTGGTACTGGTGAGATATTCGCTACAATTGGTTCAGCTTCTTCGAATAAAACATCACCACATAGCTTACCTTTGACTTCATTAAAATTAATACCTACATCAATAACCGTCTGATTTTCTGAGAAGTATTGAGCATTTAATGACTCCATCTTTCCTGTGCAGGCAATGATAATATCTGCCTTTTTTGAAATCTCTGCAGTGTTAACGGTTTTTGTATGACATACAGTCACTGTCGCATTTTTGTTCATTAGTAGCATGCTTACTGGTTTTCCAACCACAAGGCTTCTTCCTAATACAGCAACATTTTTTCCTGCAACATCAATACCATAGTAGTCCAGCATTTCCACAGCAGCCTGGGCAGTACATGGAGCAAAGCCCATAGCACTATTGGTAAATACACCAGCTAAGGATAAATCAGTGCATCCATCGACATCCTTATCAGGATTGATCTGCTTTCTTGCCTTTTCGTTATCCAGATGCTTTGGAAGTGGTCTAAACATTAAAATACCATGAACACTATCATCATTGTTTAGCTGGTCCAAAGCAAGATAGAATTCCTCTTTGCGAATCTCAGCATCTAAGACAACCTTCTTTACCTCAACGCCGACTGCTTCGCAACGTTTAATTGTTCCTCTTTCATAAGAGATATCATCACTTCTTTCACCAACTCTTAGGATTGCTAAGGTTGGATTGATTCCTTTTGCTTTTAGCTGATTTACTGTCGAAATTGTTCTTTCGTTGATTGCTTTAGCAACATCAGCACCATATAAAATATTAGCCATTAGTGCATATCCCTTTCAATATTCTGATAGGTTTCTAAAGCTAATTGACCATATCTGTCTACTAGCTCATCAACCTTCTGATTTAGCTTATTAGCATAGTCCTTATCCTTCATGAGCTTTGTGTTTGCTTTGACATTAATTGCTGCACCATAAAGTGCGCCATAGCCAATCATCGCGCCAGTAGCAGCATCAGATATTGCTAGCTTTGAACCAATCTGACCATAACGGTTAATAAGTTCAATAGCGCTACAGATATCCTTCAAAATTCCGAAAGGACCATCAGCTGCCAGCTTTAAACACTGCTCCAACTGTTCAGCTCTAGTTGGATCATCCTTTGGAATACCATAGGCTTTTGCTAAAGGTTCAAAGGCCTTGGCATCATCATTGATGCCATCTAAAAGCTTTACTCTTAAGGCTTCAGCTTTGATCTGTAAATCATTTAGTTCGTCCTCAAATTGAGCATATTTCTTTTTGCCAATGGTTAAAGATCCAACCATAGATCCAAGGCAAATGGCAATAGAGCCAACTAATGCGCTAGCTCCTCCTCCCCCTGGCGTAGGTGAATTTGAAGCCAATACGCTTGTAAATTCATCAATTGTCTTGTTATACATATTCTAGAATAAACCTGTAATCTTTCCGTTTTCATCTACATCAATCTTTTCTGCTGCTGGAACCTTTGGTAAACCTGGCATAGTCATAATATCACCAGTGAGTGCTACGATAAATCCAGCACCTGCTGAAATCTTTAAGTTTCTAACTGTAATTCTAAAATTAGTTGGAGCGCCTAATTTTGTTTGATCATCAGAGAAACTATATTGTGTCTTTGCAATACAAATTGGGCACTTAGAAAATCCTAAACTTTCTAATTCTTGTAATTGCTTTGGTGCATTGCCAATTAAGTCAACACCATCTGCATGATAAACCTTAGTTGCAATTGCTTCTAACTTTTCTTTAATTGTAAAGTTATCTTCATATGAGAAAGTAAAATTATTCTTTTCTTCACAAAGTCTAACTACTTCTTTAGCAAGTTCAATGCCACCATTGCCGCCCTTTGCCCATACTTCAGAAAGGGCAACGTTTACGCCTAACTTCTTACATTCTGCTTCAACTAAGTCAAGTTCTTTCTTTGTATCAGTTGGAAATGCATTAATTGCAACAACACAAGGTAGTTTATATACCTTAGTAATATTTTCAACATGTCTTAAAAGGTTTGGTAAACCTTTCTTTAAGGCATCTAAATTTTCGCTATTTAAATCTGCCTTTGCAACACCGCCGTGATGCTTAAGCGCTCTAAC
>DCGH01000056.1 GCA_002315205.1 Erysipelotrichaceae bacterium UBA1783 | reverse complement strand
AAGTCATTAGAGGAATCAGGACTATTAACTTATGTTAGTAAGGAAGAATTACTACAGAAGGCAGATTTGATTTCCTTACATGCTCCATTAATTATGGGTGAAGGTGGCACCTACCACTTAATCAATAAGGAAACAATTTCTATCATGAAGGATACAGCTATGATGGTAAATACTGCTCGTGGTGCTTTAATTGATCCAGAGGCTTTAATTGAAGCATTAAAGAATGGTAAGTTCCATGCTGTGGCATTAGATGTATATGAGGGTGAGGATGGTAATGTTTATACAGATCATTCGGATGATGTTATCACTAATGATATAACAGCCAGATTATTAATGTTCCCTCAGGTTGTTTTAACCAGCCATCAGGCCTTCTTCACAAGAGAAGCATTACAGGCCATTGCGGTTGTGACAATGGAAAATGCTCGAAACTTCAATGAAGGAAATGAGTTAGGTGAATTTGAGGTAAAGGCATAAGATTTTAAAGGGTTCTTCGGAACCTTTTTTCTTTGGGTATGTTATAATTTGAGATAGGAGAAAATGCTTATGACAATGAATTACAGAAATGACCATTATGGTAATCAGCTTTCTATTTTAGGCTTTGGCTGTATGCGATTTACCCAAAAGGGTGGGGTGATTGATATTGATAAGGCGGAAAAGGAAATCTTAGAAGCATACCATTCTGGGGTGAACTACTACGATACTGCTTATGTTTATCCAGGAAGTGAAGCGGCACTAGGAGAAATCCTAGAAAGAAATAATATTAGAAATCAGGTTAATATTGCGACAAAGCTGCCACACTATCTGATTAAAAGTAAAGAAGGCATTGAAAAGCTATTCAATGAGGAATTAAGAAGATTAAGAACGGACCATGTGGATTATTACTTAATGCATATGATGAATGATATCACAACCTGGGAAAAGCTAAAGAAGCTTGGTATTGAGCAATGGATACAAGAAAAGAAGCAATCTGGAGCAATCAGACAGATTGGTTTTTCCTATCATGGAAACAGTGATATGTTCTGTCAGGTCATTGATAGCTATGATTGGGATTTCTGTCAGATTCAATACAACTATATGGATGTGAATTCTCAAGCAGGTGTAACTGGCTTGAGGTATGCAAACGCAAAGGGATTACCTGTAATAATAATGGAACCATTAAGAGGTGGTAAGCTGGTAAATCTGTTGCCTAAGGAAGCTGTTGATATTTTTGAAAAATATCCAATTAAGCACAATCCTGCCTCTTGGGCATTCAGATGGCTATGGAACCAGAAAGAGGTTACTGTCGTATTAAGTGGTATGAACAGTATTGAAATGGTTAAAGATAATATCGAAACTGCTTCAACAGCGTTTGTCGGTGATTTAAAGGAACCAGAGGAAAAGATGCTGGAAAATGTTGTAAGGGCAATTAATGCCAAAATGAAGGTTGGCTGTACTGGCTGCAGATATTGTATGCCTTGTCCAAAGGGTGTTGATATTCCTGGCACATTCAGCTGCTACAATCATTACTATACGGAAGGAAAGGCCCATGGTCAAAGAGAGTATATGATGACTACGGCTTTACGTGGTAAGCAGACAGGAGCCGATAATTGTGTTGAGTGTGGAAAGTGTGAATTACATTGCCCACAGCATATCAAAATCAGAGAAGAATTAAAGAATGCCAGAAAGAAACTGGAAAACCCTGTCTATAAGGTTGTGAAGTGGGCAGTAAAGGTATTTAAGCTATATTAGGAGAAGATATGAAAGAACCATTTGAAATGGTGACATTAACGAATATGTGTGTCATCTGTGATGACAAGCAAAGAATTGTTGTTCAAAAAAGAGATTATTATGATGGTGTTGGTGTTGTATTTCCAGGTGGCCATGTGGATATGAATGAACCAATTGTAGATTCTGTGATTCGTGAGATTTTTGAGGAGACAGGATTAACCATCCAAAATCCAAAGCTTTGTGGCATTAAGGATTGGCTACAGGATGATGGTAAAAGATATATGGTATTTCTGTTTAAGGCAACTCAATTTACTGGAGAGCTAACATCTTCTGAAGAAGGGGAAGTTTACTGGGTAAATAGAGAACAACTGGAAAAAGAAAAGCTGATCTGGAATATGAAGGAAATGCTAGAGATTGTCGAAAGTGAAGAAAGTAGTGAGTATTTCTTTACTAAAGTAGATGGTAAATGGTATGGCGAAGTGAAATAAATAAAAAAATACTTCATTAAATAGAACGTATTGTTAATTGTTGATTAAGTTTTGATGATATAATGAGAAAGATTAAAAAAGGAGAAAAAAATGAGTAAGGTATTTGGTTATCCAGTATTTGATGAAAATGGAGAAAAGATTTTAACAACCTATGACAACGAATATAGTGCTATGATGATGGATATTCGTGTTTACAAGATGAAGGAAAATGAAACAAGAACCTTCTGTAGAGCAGGGGAAGAAATTGCAGTACTATTACTGGCAGGTAAGATTACCTACAGCTTTGATACAACTGTTGAAACAGTGAGCAGAAAGGATGTTTTCACTGAGGGCCCATATTGTGTTCATGCTTGTTCAAATAAAGCAATTACTGTAACAGCATTATCAGAAGCAGAAATTTTAGTTCAGTGTACTAAAAATGATGCTGAATTTGCTAGTAAGCTATATGTTCCTTCAGATGCTCCTTGGAAGTATTCTTCAAAGGGTAAATTTGGTAATGTAGCAAACAGACAGGTTAATACCATTTTAGATCATGATATTGCACCATATTCAAATATGGTTTTAGGTGAAGTATTAAATGATCGTGGTAACTGGTCAGGATATTTACCTCATCGTCACCCACAACCAGAAACCTATTACTTCAAGTTTGATAGACCTGAAGGATTTGGTGCAAGCTTTGTTGGTGATCAGGTATTTAAGAGTGTAGAGGGTAGCTTCTCAGCTATTCCAGGTGGAGAGCTACATCCGCAAGCAGTAGCCCCTGGCTTCCAGATGTATACCTGCTGGATGATTCGTCATATTGATGGAAATCCATGGCTTCAGACAGACAGATGCGAGGATGAAGCATACGTTTGGCTACACGACGCACAGTTTTAGAAAATAAAAAAATGTGGAGAAATCCGGAGAAATCCACATTTTTTCTTTTACCAAGATAATTCTGTATCAACAAATGATACGGTCATTCCATCAGCTAATACTACCTCAAGAATACCAACCTGGCTCATTTCACCATTTACATATAAGCAAATGTATGTAGACCAGTCTGCAGGTGTTGTTAATGTTTCAATTGTGTATAGGAATCCATCAGTAATTGTAACATTTTCGAAATTCTTTTCTACTAATCCTGCTAATGTGTCTTCTTCCATATACTTTATTGTTTTTTCAGTAACGGTTGTTCCATCTAAAGCAACAACTGAAATAGTAACCTTGCCAGCGCTCTTATCACCAAATAGCTTGCTGCAGGCAAAAATACCTACAACTAATACGGCGATAATGGCAACGACAATCTTCACCTTCTTGGAAATCATTGTCTTATTTTCCATTTCTTTTCTTTTATCGTTTGTACATCTAAAGCCATCGACCAGCAGCCTATAAATGCGAAACAATAAATGCCTCTATCTTTCTATATTAGGTAAGTCTCCTGGCTTAGCTTCATCCTTTATCGCCTTCTCAGTTTACACCAATGGCTATTGATATTGTCCACCTTACAGTTGCTGGGACAGTCCAAGACTTTCACTTGTGTTCCTTATTAAATCTATCGCTAGATACCTAACGGGATATATTATACATTATTTTACTGATAAAGAAAAAG
>DCGH01000080.1 GCA_002315205.1 Erysipelotrichaceae bacterium UBA1783 | reverse complement strand
GATACGCTGTCTCATACCACCTGAATATTCAAATGGGTAGTCATCAAATCTCTTTTCAGGATCTGAAATACCAACTTTAGCCATAATATCAAGTGTACGCTCTTTTGCTTCTGCATTTGTACAATGCTGATGCTTTAAAATAACTGTCATAATCTGCTTACCGATTGTAAGAACAGGATTAAGGGATGTCATTGGATCCTGGAATACGGTAGCAATACGACATCCTCTGATCTGCTGCCAGTCATTTGTATACTTAACCTTTGCACAGTCGATAATTGCATAGCCGTGTACAACACCTGCTTCTTCATCTACAGAGCGGAATTCTACTCTGAATGCAACGGTTTCAAATATCTTGTTAAGAACTGCAGGATTTGATAAATCCTCGCCAATGCTCATGGCAAGTTTGAAGGCTTTTTCCAATCTGTATAAGAATTTTACCTGGTCCTTGTAAGGATAGCGTCCAATTGAAAGAAGAATTTCATAAGAAATAACTTCATTTCTCTTTAAAACATCATCAGAAAGACCGTTAGGATTTCCATCAACATCAGGAACTGCTATTTTAGCTTTTCTTGTTTCAAGAAGATTCTTTAATTCTGCCTGGTCATCTGCCTTTCTTGTAGCATCTGCATCATAAGCTCTTTTTCTTGAAATAATTAATGCCTTATTATCTTCACTGATTTTTTCAATCTGAGCTGTATAATCAGCTATCTTCTTGTTTAATTCTGCTATTTCTTTTGCATCTTCAGGATTCTTCTTATCAAGAGCCCAAATATGATTTCTTGAATCAATGATAGACTCTTCTAATTCCTTAAGTTCGCTTGTAAATTTCTGCTCTTCTTCAGCTGTTAAAGATTTTGCAGCATCAATTTCAACAAGTTTCTGCTTATAAGCAACATATTCTTTGGCACCACGCTCTAAAGTAGAGTATTCGTTAAGCTTGTTATACATTCTTTCACGAATTTTCTTTGCTCTGGGCGTAAGAGCTACTTCTGTCTTTGAAATTTCATCATCAGCAAGGATAATGCTTCCTTCTGAGATGTAACCATTGGAATCAAGCATACCGGCAAATGTTTTAGTAAGAACTGACTTACCGGAACCAGATTCACCTACAATTGCAAGAGATTCATTCTCGTAAATATCCAAAGACACATTTCTAATTGCAGAAAGTGTACGTCCTCGTACATTAAATTTTACGCTGACATTATTTAACGCGAGGAGAACTTTTTTATCTTTATTTTCGCTCATGTTCCACCTCACTACATCATATGTGTTCTAGGATCAGATGCATCTGCTAAGTTCTGTCCTAAAACATAAAGAATAACTGTTATTAAAGCTGAGATTGCAACAGGTGCCCAAAATTCCCATGGATATGTAAGGAATGCTGACTGTGACTGCTGAATCATACGTCCAAGTGAAGGAACTGAAGCACTTAAACCGATACCGATAAATGATAAGAATACTTCCATTGAAATGTATGAAGGAAGTTCTGTAGCAAGTACAGTAACGATAACTGAAGTCATGAAAGGAAGAATGTTCTTTCCAATAACTCTGTGTGTAGGTGTTCCCAAACATCTTGAAGCAAGTGAATACTCACGGTCACGAATAATCATAACCTGAGTTCTAATGAAATAAGCGATGAAAATCCATTCTGTACAAGTCATTGTGAAAATCAATGAATTGAAACCAGCGCCTAATACGTAAACTAGGATCATAGCTAATAATAGGAATGGAACGTTTGAAATAATGTTATATACTTCAATCATCCACTTATCAATCTTCTTAGAGAATCCCCATACTGCACCAATTGGAATACCAATTATCATATTAATAGCAGTACAGATGAAAGAAATAATAATTGAGTTTCTTGCACCAGCCCATACAGCATCGAATACGGAGTTACCGATATTATCAGTACCAAAGATGTATCCCTGTACGAAAGGCTTTAAGAACTTCATACTAGGTGTATTGATGTATGGGGCGACTACTGGTGAGTAATTTGAGAACATTGGCTGGATTAAAGCAAATGAAATAACAATAATTAAGATAATTGAGAATCCAATTGCAATCTTATCCTTGAAGAATGTTCTCCATACACTCTTCCAATATGAATATCTAGGAGCAGCAATGTGCTCTGACATTGTTTCATCAAATTCGGCAAAGCTAAATAGTTCAGCGTCTCTATTGTTATCACTCATACTATCTGCCCTCCTTTTCTGCTAACTGAATACGTGGGTCAACCCAAGTTAATAATACGTCACCTGCTAATACAGATAGAATTGAAATAGAAGCAAAGATGAATGCTAATGCAACTACCATTGTATTATTGTATGACTTGATTGCATCTGGTAGCATCTTACCCATACCACCTACTGAGTAGATAGATTCAGTAATGATTGCACCTGAAATACAACCAGCTAAGCTTGCAGGAATACCATGAACGATTGGGATGATGGCATTCTTGAAAATATGCTTCTTGAAGATTTCAGACTGATTTAAGCCCTTTGCCTTAGCAAACTTAACATAATCTGAATTCATCTGGTCTACTACGTATCTTCTTGTCCATAGCATTAATCCAGAAATAGAAGGTAATGCTAATGAAATAATAGGTAGAATCCAAGATCTGATATCCTCTGGTCCCTTAATTGGGAATGAGCTTGGTAAATTAAATACTGTTGTACCAATATATCTGAACAAATAAATGTATGCTAATGATGGAACGGCAATGATAAAGATGATATAGCACATACCAAGCTTATCTAAGAACTTATCCTTATTCTTTGCCATAATTAAGCCTGCTGGTAAACCAATACCATAAGCTAAAATCATAGCTAAAATACCCATGATAAATGATGTTCCAATCATAGATGACTGATTCTTTTTAGTCGTATAGTTAGCATAGTTATCAACGAATTTATTTGTATCTAGCTTATCTAAAACTGTTTTATATGTTAATGATCCAAAAACGATAGCAGAATCCTGTGTAGCACCAGTTTCAAATGTTACTGTTCTCTTTACGTCAGTACCCTGATACTGGAAAATTACCTCTAATACATCCATGCCTTCATATTTTGGATATGATGTTCCCATATTTAAAGAAATAATATTCTGATGAATATATGGGAAATTAGTATCTGTATAAATCAGATACTTATGCTTTGTACCTGAACCAATTAAAGCTAAACCACCTGTTGGTGTAGTTCCTAGCTTAATATAACGTTTTAAATCAGGATTATTTGGATCCTGAACGGACCAAGGTGTGTCAATTACAACTAAATTAGCGAACCACTTTAGTAGTCCCTTAATGACTGGCACCTCTTTTGTAGCATATGGCATCTTTGAAATTGGCATATACTCTACAGTATATCCCTTGCCTTCGTAATACACGACGAAATCAGCTGCTTCCTTTGAATCGCTATTCATAGCAGCAATCATTTCATCAGATCCACTTTCGTATAATGTTAAACAATAGTCGGTCATTGTCTCATAATCAATATAGCCCAATTTCTCCCATGTTTGCATAACATATGCTTTCTTATCATCTGGCTTACCACTTAATTTCTTAAATGTAGCATCTTCTGCGAAGATGTTATCACGTGGAATAAGCGTATAAAGCATTACGAAAATAATTGCCATAATGAAGAAAATTGATATTAAAGATCTGAACAATCGCTTCCAAATGTAACTCTTTTTCATGACCTTTGCCTCCTCTTATAAAGTCAAATATAGGAGTCAGTCTTAAACTGACTCCTATTGCTGTACGTTTAGTCTATTAGTAAGATTTTACTTACCAGCTAACCAAGCTTCCTTAGCTGCATAGTAATCAGCTGCAGTTACAGGTTCATCTAATAATTCCATATACTTGAAGTAAGGAACTGCGTTGTATGAAGCCTGACCATATAAGCCGTAAGCTGCAGAGAATGGCTTAACCTTTGAAATAACTAAGTTTGCACCTGAAGTTGAATAAGGTCTGTAGATACCACTAGTTAAAAGCATTGCTTCTGCCTTAGCAAATGCATCAATTCTTTCGTCACCAACTAAGCTATCAGCTAATGCGATCTGTTCAGCGATATCATATAAACCAGTTACCTTCTTAGCATTTAACTGGCTTTCAGTTTCAGTTTCAGAAGCTAAATTTAATCCAGAGTAAGCTAACATATCACCATCGTTTGCTTCATAGCAATGTAAGTAAGTTAATGGATCACCATAGTCAGGACCCCAACCTGCACCGAATGAGAAGTCGATAGAGTTCTGTTCACCAGTTTCAATATCATAGTAAGCAGCATAGTAATCATCTACTGTCTGAGCATATACTAGGTTAACCTGTACATATTCACCAATAGCATCTTCAATTGACTTTTCTAATGCTAAGCCAACGTTTGTATTGTTAGTAGAAGCAGCATAAACAACATAGTCTAATGTGATTGGCCATGATACTGAATCACCTAATTCAGCCTTAGCCTTTTCCATGAATGCCTTAGCTCTTTCAGGATTGTACCAAGCATCCTGTCCATCAGTTAAATCGATACCTGCGAATTCTGGTTCTAATTCTTCAACATACTTAGTTAATAATGAACCATAGCTTTCACCTGTAGAAGTTGCACAGAATGTATAAGGAACTACTGTGTTTCTAGCAGCATCTAAGGCTACTCAGGCTATCACTAAGGGTGATGAGAGAGCATTAGATGCTGCTAGAAACACAGTAG
>DCGH01000022.1:270-5313 GCA_002315205.1 Erysipelotrichaceae bacterium UBA1783 | reverse complement strand
ATTAAAGAAGGCACATTACCATTACTCTTTAGTTTGCCTGCAACATTATAAGCATTCTCATCATATACAATACCTGGCTGACAGAAATCATCCAGATTCATACTTCTTGAATCTATTCCTTTGAAGGTGGCTACCTGCATGCCTAGTTCAGAAAGAAAGCGTTCAACAATACTCTGGCTTTCCGTTGCTTTTCCATCACTGCTACAGGTTTCAATCAATAACGACAATCCTTCGATGATTTCCTCTTTATTCTCTTCTATATCTCTAATTATGGACTCTAGCATAGACTCTCTCACATTCTTCTCTTTGCTCATTATTATGACACAAAACAAATCCATGTAAAGCATTTAAAATCATATTCCCAATTATTTTTGTCACCAAAAGAAATCATTTCTTAAAAACGGTTGTTTTATTTGTATTCAATAGAAAGTAGGTCTATAATTCCTATATTAAGAAGTATAAGGAGAGATCAATATGTTAAGTCAAAGAAGAGAAAGATGCTTAGAAGCAATTAAGGCTACTGGACTAGATGGTGTTTTATATGCTTTAGGTCCTAATTTCGCTTATTTATCTGAATCAGGCAGCTGTTTATATCAGCGTAATGTATGGTCATTAGATGCTGAAATCTGTGGTGCTGCTGTTTTACCTGAAGCATTAATCTATGTTAATAAGGAAGGCAAATCTACTATTTTAACCATTCCAAAGCATAAGGATACTTTAAATTCATTATTAAACGAGATCGTCGTTAGTTACTATGATCAGTTTGAGGATGAGTTAAGACATATTATTGATGGTAAGAAGATTGGTATTGGCAGAGATTGTGAAGGATGGATCAAGGAAGCCTTAAAGACTGTGGATAAGGAAATCACTACTGAACCAGTAGAAGACTTGTTTAGAGATTTACGTCGTATTAAAGACGAAAAGGAAATTGCTATATTAAGAAAGCTTGGTAAGTTCACTGATGATGCTGTTATGTATGTTTGCAAGCATCTAAAGCCAGGAATGACAATGTGGGAAGCAGAAAGAATGATTGTAAACTATGGTTTATTACATGGTATGCAGGATTTATCATTCTCACCAACCTGTGGTTTCAAGACAAGAAACACTGAAAACGCTCAGGCAATTGAACCATTTGAGCCTGAAAGAAAGCTAGTAGAAGGCACATTAATTGCTTATGATATTGGTTATATGGATCAGGGCTATTGCTCAGACTGGGGAAGAACTGTTTACTATGGTAAGGCACCAGAGCTAGTAAAGAATGGTTATGCCGCTTTACAGGCATCTCAGCAATATATGCTAACTCAGATTAAGCCAGGTGTTACAAGATTTGGAGATTTATATGGCTATATCTGTGATAAGGCAGAAGAGTTAGGCTATTATCAGTATCTACGCTTCACAAGAGAAGAAGAAGGTGGCAATGGACACCATATCGGTACCGAAACTCATGAGCTTCCATTCCTAAAGAATACCTCTGATTTAATTCTTCAGCCAGGTATGGTATTCTGCTCTGAACCAAAGATGTTCTTCAAAAATGAAGGATATATGAGAGTTGAGGATATGATTTTAGTTACTGAAACCGGTGCTGAATTCCTAACAAACTTCCCAAGAGATTTATTCGAAATTGATTTCTCTAAGAATCTATAAAAAACAAAAAGCTGTTCAATTAGAACAGCTTTATTTTTTTAGGAACACCTTGATTGATTCAGCCAAATTCTGATGCTTAATCTTGGTTGCATCAAAATGCATTACATCAAAGCATAGCTGCATAATAGGACCAGCTAAAAAAGCACAGATGATTGTACCAATACCTACTGGACCACCAAGGAAATAGCCAGTCGTTGTTACAATAACTAATAGCATTACCGAAACAATACCTATTGGAATGGATTTAATTCTCTTTTTTAATGCTACTAATAGGGTGTCTCTAGGTCCACAGCCTAAAGAAGACATCATATATGTATATTGGGTATAGCCAATAATAAATAGACCAGCAATCATTAATGCAATGGAGCCAATTAAGGTCTTCGGTGTTGTAACTAAGCCTAATGAATTAAAGAAGTCTACAGATTTACCAACAACAATAGAATCAATAATCATCGCAATACCTATTGGTTCCTTTAACAGAACATCAATAATTAATATTCCTACAGCAATTGTAACAGAAGCATTACCATAAAGAATACCAAAGGTTTTTGACACACCTAGATTTAATACATCCCAAGGGCTGACACCTATATTTGCCTGAATTGTCAAATAAATACCTAATCCATTAATAAATAGGCTAAAAGCAGCCAATACCATATTGATTAGAATTGCTTTGCGAGTTTTATTTTCAGATAATTTACTCATTCAAAATTACCTCTTCTCATATAAATATAAAATCTTATACTTTTACATACCCACTAATTCTATCAGCGTTTCTTGTTTTTAACAATAACAATACTTTTATAGCACTATTTATTTGTTCAACAGGTATTTATCATATATAATATGATACGTATCAAAAAGGAGTTTGTTTATGATTTTAGATCAGATAGATAAAGAGCTTTGGGCACTTGCTAAGCAGTCTGACGAAGACCTGAAGGAGGTTTACGAAGGAATTGATGCAGTGTGCTTGGAAAATTCAAATAGAATTCTATCAGCATTTATTGAGAATAGAGTTTCCTATTCTGATTTTGCTGATATTAACGGTTATGGTAACTATGATACAGGCAGAGACAAATTAGAAAAGATGTTTGCGACTGTATTAGGATGTGAAGATGCTTTAGTCAGACCTCATATTATGTCTGGTACTAATGCTTTATTTTTAACCTTCAGTGCTTTACTAAAATATGGTGATACTATGATTTCTTTAACAGGCACACCATATGATTCTTTACAGGAAATGATTGGTATTTCTGGGGATTCAACACAATCATTAAAGGCTAATGGTGTAAAGTATGAACAGATTGATCTGATTAATAATGAATTTGATGAGGAAAAGATTATTAACAGATTAAAGGAAAAGAATGTTAAGCTAGTTGAAATTCAACGATCTAGAGGCTACTCTTCAAGAATGTCATTAAGACTTTCTAAAATTGAGCATCTAATTTCTAAAATTAGAGAGGTCAATGATGAGGTTATTATCATGGTAGATAACTGCTATGGTGAACTAGTTGAAAATAGAGAACCAGGTCATGTTGGTGCTGATGTTGTAGTTGGCTCATTAATGAAGAATCTTGGTGGTGGTGTTGCTGCTACTGGTGGCTATGTTGCTGGTAAGGCTGACTTAATCAATATGGTTGCTGATCGCTTAACTGCTCCAGGTATTGGCAAGGAACAGGGAGCAAATTTCAACCAAAACAATTCGTTCTTCAAGGGATTATTCATGGCACCAAATGCTGTTAGAGGGGCTTTAAAAACTGCTGTTTTCTCAGCCTATATGATGGAAAAGCTTGGTTTCAATAATGTATCACCAAAGTACAATGATTTTAGAACTGATATTATTCAGACTGTAGAATTAGGAACTAAGGAAAAGCTTGTGAAATTTACTCAAGGCATCCAGAATTCATCTCCTATTGACTCATTTGTTGCAGTATTACCTGCACCAATGCCAGGTTATCCATTTGATGAGGTTATGGCTTGTGGTGCATTTACTCAGGGAAGTACAATTGAGCTAAGTGCCGATGCTCCAGTCATCCCACCATACACTTTATATATGCAGGGTGGCTTATCACTTGAATATGGAAAGCTTTCTATTTTATTAGCTTTACAGAAGGCTCTGACTGAAAAATAAAAGAAGCAATTGAAGTTTTTACTTCAAAAGCTTCTTTTTTAATTGCTTCCCATTTGACCGCCATCAATTCTGATTACGGTATTATTAATATATTTTGCTTCATCAGAGATCAAAAACTTTACAAGATAAGCTACTTCCTCTGGTTGGCCATAGCGCTGAACTAAAATCTTTTCCTGTTCTTCCTTTAGAAATTGCTCATTGTAACCATCCAGCTCATTTTCAGTACCAATAAATCCTGGAGCAATTGCGTTCACATTAACATAAGGTGCAAACTGGATTGCCAGATTATGGGTTAATGAAATTAATGCAGCCTTGGAAGCATCATAATCGAAGCACATTGGATAATAGGTATTGATACCATTAGTGGAAGAAATATTGATAATTTTCCCATATTCCTTATCCATCATATGGTTATATACTCTCTTACAGCAATTATATGCTCCAACAACATTAACATCTAATGTTCTTCTAAACTCATCCGCATTTTTTAAATAGAACATATTGGATAAATCAATTGCAGCGTTATTGATCAGAATATCAACACCACCTAGCTTTTCATCGATTTCATCAATCATCAAATCAACCTCTGTTTCCTTGGAAACATCGGCTTTGATAGCTAAGCAACGCACCTTGTATTGTTCTGTAATATATTCCTTTAGTGCTACAGCTTTTTCTTTTGAGTTGCAATAATTAATGACAATATCATAACCATTTTTTGCCAACTCAATTGCGATTGCTTTGCCAATACCATTGGCAGCACCTGTAATTAAAACAACCTTACTCATAATTAGAAAAAGAAGAGCTTTATTTTAAGCTCTTCCTGCGTATTTGCCATCTTCTGATGTAACTAGGATCATTTCACCCTGTTCAATGAACTGTGGAACTCTAACATTTAAACCAGTGTTTGTTACAGCATCCTTAGTCTGTGAGCTTGGTGCACCCTTGATACCTGGAGTAGTTTCAACTACTTCTAATTCAACCTTGTCATCAACAGCAACTGTTAATACTTCACCTTCAAAGAAGCTTAGCTTTACTTCCTTACCTTCGATTAAGAAGTACTTGTTGAAACCAACTGCTTCTTCTGATAATTCAACTGTTTCATATGTTTCCATATCCATGAAGCAATAAGCATCACCTGAATTGTATGAGTACTGGAAAGTTCTCTTTTCAATCATTGCTGATTCAAACTTAGTGTTTGCATTATAGTTATTTTCTAAAGTCTTGCCGTTTCTTAAATTCTTCATCTTAGTATATAAGAAAGCAGCACC
>DCGH01000022.1:0-263 GCA_002315205.1 Erysipelotrichaceae bacterium UBA1783 | reverse complement strand
CTGGCTTAACATGCTGGAAGTCTAATACCATCCATGGATCGCCATCGATATTCAAAGTTAATCCTGTCTTGAAATCACCTGCTGAAATTGCCATAATAAAATCTCCTATTTTTTAAATACTTTTTTACTATTCTATTGTATCAATAAACTTGTCTATACACAAATAGTTTTTTCAAAAACTAAAACAATTACCAAAAATTAGAATAATGTTGGCTTGTCTTCCTTATGAGACTTGATATACTTACTCCACTTGATATAACCAT
>DCGH01000023.1 GCA_002315205.1 Erysipelotrichaceae bacterium UBA1783 | reverse complement strand
AGCATAGTTACCACCACACTTAGTGAAACCAGTTAAACCTGGAGCAGCTCTGATATATTCATCTTCAACATAGATTCTAACTGGAGCTAAGCCTTCAGCATAATAAGCACCACTTGGAGCACCGATAATGCAGAAGATGTAATGCTTAGAAGCATGAACACCTAATCCAACATCATTTGCGAAAATGAATGGTCTAATATAATAAGATGAACCATCGCTATATGGAACCCAATCTCTATCAACATCGACTAGTGTTTCAACAGCCTGGATAAAATCTTCCACTGGAATATTTGGAATACATAAACGGTCAGCAGAATCATTCATTCTGTTAGCGTTAGCATCTGGTCTGAATAACTGGATTGTACCATCTGCTCTTCTGTATGCCTTCATACCTTCGAAGATTTCTTGGGCATAATGTAATACTACAGTTGCAGGATCTAGCTGGAAAGGCTGATATGGAACGATTCTAGGATCATGCCATCCTTCACCCTCAGTATAATCCATAACAAACATATGATCTGAGAACTTCTTACCAAAGCCTAACTTACTTTCATCAGTTTCCTTAACCTTTGGTGTAGTTGTTTTTTCAATCTTTATATTTAACATATTTCTTCACCTTCATTTTTTCATCACGATGGTATCATTTTATACCAAAATCAAAATAAAGGAAAGAGATTAAATTACTTTTTTTGAAAACTTTTAGCATTTTTTATGAAAATAATTTTCATTAATGTTTTATGTCCATAAAAAAGCAGAAATACGATTATTTCTGCCTTGATTCATTCATTTAGTAATCCTCTAGATCACTTTGTTGTGTATTTGAGTTAAATATTTCAAATAATTGACTAATACCATTAAAATATTCCTTCATTTCATCAGGATAATCAGTAATAATGCCATCAACATTTAAAGATTTAAGCTTAGAAGCACTCTCTGAATAATTAACTGTCCATACAAAGATTTTTTTGCCACGTAAATGTATCTGCTGAACCATATTACTAGTAACAAAGGTATGCTCTACTGTAAAGAAATCCGCATATGGTAAATCATAGTAGTTACCAGTCATGACAGCCATAATCAGTCCACATTTTATTTTTGGATTAATTTCCTTTATTGCCTTTAGAGATTGATAATCTCCTGATTGTATCAAGCTGGTTTCTGTAGCATTATATTTCTCCATTAAATCTACAATTGCTTGTGCTAAAGCATTGTTTTGGCTATAGCCTTTAATCTCAATCACAATAGGAGTTGTAGAAGCATACTTGGCTAATACCTCTTCTAATGTTGGAATAGTAGTATCTGGATATTCTGCCTGGTCATAGCTATAGCTTGCGACCATTTGTTGTAATTGAGCTACCGTATAATCATAAACCATACCCTCATTGCCTGTTGCATCCTTAATTGATGCATTATGAATGACCACAGGTACATTATCCTTGCTCATCCATACATCTAATTCGATATAATCGGTATTTTCATTTTTATCTGCCAACTCAAAGGCCGCCATTGTATTTTCTGGTGCTTTCGAAGAATACCCTTTGTGAGCAACGATGACGGTCTTATTGATGAATTGAGATAGAATATCATCTGTTGTTCCTAGCATTTGGGTTGAGCCAATAATCAGCATGGATAAAATTAAACAGGAGAACACACTGATTGCTAGCTGTAAGCTAATAATAGAGAATTTCTTCTTAGATTGCTGTTTTAGTTCAGGAAGAGATAATTGATCATCCAAATTATTCTTTTGTAATTTATTGAAGTATTCACTTACTAAATAGCATAAACAGCTGATATAGGTAAGGCTTTCGATTACTTCCACTATAAATTCTGCTCCAAAATTGATACTTAAATAGCAGATCAGTTCAGTAGAACCTTTAACATCATAATAGAAAACAATAAAGGCTGCACTTACCGCAATCAATAAAGCAAAAGGAATAAATCCTAAACGGAAGACTTCAATTACCTGATAAATTCCAAGCTTAATACCCTCGACAAGGAAATTCTTCTTTGTTAAGGATTTGCTTTCGTTAACAGATTCCTTAAAACTATAATCCTTTAAAATCAGTGATGGTAGTAAGAATAACCATCTTAAAGCAATATAAGAAATAATCAATCCTAAAATAAAATACAAGACAAATAATACTGGTTTAGCATTAATAAAATCCTGGATATATTCAGGCATCATAAAGGCTTTTAACTGCTGGCAAGCCTGGAAGATATCAGCAAATGGAATAATCACTATGGCATAAATAAATATCATCCAGTTTGATGGCTTGAAATAGCATTTCTGTTTTTTTAATGAAATCAAAACCAAATCCCTGAATCTTATTCTCTGTCCTTGATAACCATAGCCGATTGCTGTAATTGTGGCTGTGGTTTCCCACATAATAAAGAACAGATATACAAATAGAATTAATGCCCCTGCAATAATAATCCAAGGGCTTTTTATTAATGTATTTACTAAATTCGCATTAGATATAAAGCCATCCGGTGTGGTTGCTAAAGAC
>DCGH01000033.1:357-4460 GCA_002315205.1 Erysipelotrichaceae bacterium UBA1783 | reverse complement strand
ACAGAATCATTTCTTTCAATTTCAAAAACAAATAGGTTACTATAAACTGCTGCTACCTTGCCGATGACGATAACATCTTTACCTCTGTTTCTTTTTTTGATTGAAATCTGTTGTCCCAGAAGTCCTTCCAGCTGGTCGTGTATTTCTTCTAATGTTATCTTAGGCAAATCTCGATGACTTCTTGATGTCATACCATTTCCCTCCATTTTTATATTATCTTAAACTACTACTCATGAAAATATTCCTACTTTAATTATATATTCTTTTTTTATCACTACTCTAAACTCACTTTTTTGTTAGTTTTCACAAAAAAGACTAGATTTCTCTAGTCTTGCTTCTTATTTCTTACAATGACAATTACAGCAGCCACCACTTGGACAGCCAATGCACTTTACACCTTTTTTCTTTTCCTTCACCATATACATCACGGATAATGAGATGATGGCTACGACAACTAATATAATAATGAAATCCTTCATAAAACACCTTATTTAGATAAGCGATACTCCTGCTCCATCATTGATCTATTCTTTTTAATAATTGTTGCAATAACAGCTACAATCACGATTACTACAATTAATCCTGGAACAAATCCTGCTCCTACTGAACCTGTTGTAATTAATGTTCCAATCTGGAAAACAAGATATGCAACTGTGAAACCAGTGGCAAACTGTAATGCAACGCCGCCCCAATACCATTTTTTATCATTAATTTCAGAGTTCATAGCTCCTAATGCTGCAAAGCAAGGAGGAGTATATAAATTGAACATTAAATAAGCTAATGCAGCTACCTTAGTGATTGCAATGATATTTGCGATTTCACTTCCTGATCCTTCCATCATAGCTAGCTCTTCTACATCAATAAGATTCTCTAAGCCAACAAAGCAAACTGCTAATGTACCAACAACATTTTCCTTAGCAATGAAGCCTGTTACTGCTGCCGCAGCTAGCTGCCAAGAAACAACACCAACAATTGGTACTAATAAATAAGCAATTGGGCTAGCAATTGTTGCTAGAATTGATTCAGAAGCTGTCTCAGTAAGCTGTAATGACCAGTTGAATGTCTGCATAATCTGAACGATTGTATTACATACTAAGATAATAGTTCCTGCTTTAATAATATATGCCTTACCACGCTGAATCATCTGATTGAACGCAAATTTCAAGCTTGGTACCTTGTATTCAGGTAATTCAATGATAAAGAATGATTTTCTATACTTTGTTCCAGTAATTTCCTTAACTAATAATGCACCTAATAGAATTAATCCAATACCAACGAAATACATTAATGTTCCTACCCAGCTAGCATCAGAGAAAAATGCACCAGAGAATAATGCGATAACAGGAAGCTTGGCACCACATGGCATAAATGGTGTTAGCATTGCTGTAGTTCTTCTTTCACGTTCATTTTTAATTGTTCTGCAGGCCATGATACCTGGAATGGCACAGCCTGTACCTACAACAAATGGAATAACTGACTTACCAGATAAGCCAACCTTCTTAAAGATTGGATCTAATACGACTGTTGCTCTGGCCATATAACCACAATCCTCTAAAAGAGCAATTAGGAAATACATTACCATAACTAATGGTAAGAAACCTAACACAGCACTTACACCACCTAAAATTCCATCAACGACTAAAGCCTGTAGGAATGGAGATGAGTCCTCCATAAATCCTGCTACCCACTCTATAACAATATCTAACCAGCCTGTAAATAAGCCTTCTAAATACTTTCCTAATCCTAATGGACCTTCAGATTGAGAAATATGGAAAACCATAAACATGACAATTGCAAAGATAATTAATCCCTTTACAGGATGAGTTAAAATGGCATCTAGCTTATCATCTGAATTATATTCCTTTGTAAGGACCTTTCTTGTTTCTACCTTAGAGACGATAGAATTCACATATTCATAACGTTTTCTGTCAGCCTGTTCAACCTCTTGCTTATCATGAAGATTGATTTCTCCCTGATGGTAATTAATCTTTTGAGCCTTTCCCTTTAATGACTGTACTACCTCAATAACCTGCTTCAAACCTGCTTCAGATGTAGCAGTGGTTTTAACAACAGGACAGCCAATTAACTCAGATAGCTGTTTTTCATCAATTACTGTTTCTTTCTTTTCATTAATATCGTTTTTGTTTAAGGCAATTACCATTGGAATGCCTAATTCTAATAGCTGAGTTGTAAAGAATAATGATCTTGATAGATTTGTAGCATCCACAATATTAATAATTGCTTCAGGCTTCTCATTCTTTACATAAGAGCTTGTAATAGATTCTTCTGAAGTGAATGGTGACATAGAATAAGCACCAGGTAAATCAACTAGGATTAATTGATCATTATTCTGGTTATAGCTCTTTTTCACTGCACTTTCTCTACGATCAACTGTAACACCTGCCCAGTTGCCGACCTTTTCATTGCGTCCAGTTAACGCATTGTAAATTGTGGTTTTACCACTATTAGGATTTCCCGCTAATGCAATTCTCATATTTCCTCCCATTTGGTTAGTTTTAACTAACCCTCTTTCTTTTTAAAGACTAACTTTAAAGTTAGTCTAATTTAAACTGTTATTGCCTCTGCCAAATATGAATCAATGTTATATCTGGCATCCTTTAAGGAGATGACAAGGTTATTCTTCTTTTTAGAAACAACGGTAATAGGCTCACCGCTATAGCAGCCTAATGTAAAAAGAAAGGCTTCCATCTCTTGGTCATCTGTTTTGATTTCCTTAATGATATATTCCTGGCATACACTTGCCTGATTCAATGTAATCATCTGTTACCTCCTACCTAGTTAGGCTTCTCTAACCATAAAGTTAGTTTATACTAACCTAATCCTGTTGTCAACATATTTTTAATTTATTTTTTATTACATGGTATAATATTGGAAAAAATCTTATTTGTTTGGAGTAAAAAAATGATGCAAAAGAAAAATTTATCACCTGCAATAAAAAGCTTCATTACTGCCATAGCTGTATTATTTACACTTATGTGCATTTGTTATGCATTAACCATAGTTTTACCATCTGGAAGCTATCAATACATCAATGACGACAGTGGTAATTCGGTAATTGACACATCCATTCCATTCCAGTTCTGTGAAGGAGGCATATCTATTGTTCAATGGTTATTCTCTCCGCTGTTAGTATTAACCGTGGATGGTAGTGCAATGCTGATTGCTATTATTATTTTTTTAATCGTGATTGGTGGCATATTTTCATCACTTCAGAAATGTGGATTAATGGAATATATGCTGCAGACTATTACAAAGAAGTATGGAAATCATCGTTATCGTTTCTTAGCAATTCTAATTCTGTTTTTCATGGCAATGGGTGCTTTGATTGGATCCTTTGAGGAAATCATTCCTTTAGTACCAATTGTTTGTGCTCTATGTATTAATTTAGGTTGGGATAAGCTTACTGGTATTACCTGTTCTATTTTGGCGGTTGGATGCGGCTTCTCTTGTGGTATCTGTAATCCATTTACCATTGGTATCGCTCAGACCATTGCTGGATTACCAATGTTTTCTGGAGCATGGCTTAGAATTGTTACCTTTATCATTATCTATCTTCTGCTTTTATCATTTGTCTGGTGGCATTGCAGAAGAATTGAGAAGCCTGTAAATTACAAAGAATCTGAATTTGTCTATAATCCATCTCTAGCAAAAGCCCTGAAGGTATTTGGAATCATTATGGCTATCAGTTTAGCTATTGTTCTTTCATCTTCATTTGTTTCAGCCTTACAGGATTATACTTTGATTATTGTTGCCCTTGCCTTTTTAATTTCTGGCATCAGCTGCTGTATGATTGCTAAAATGAAGGCTAAGGAATTCTTCCAGAGCTTTTTACAGGGTTCTCTAGAGGTTTTACCTGCAGTAATAATGATTCTTATGGCATCTTCCATTAAGTACACCTTAACAGAGGCAAAGGTCTTAGACACTATTGTATACTACATTATTTCAGCATTAAAGAATTTGCCAAGAGGCGTGATTATTTTACTAATCTATCTTATTGTTCTATTAATGGAAATCTTTATCAGTTCAGGAAGTGCTAAAGCGTTTATGCTAATGCCATTAATATTACCAATAGCACAAATGTT
>DCGH01000033.1:0-165 GCA_002315205.1 Erysipelotrichaceae bacterium UBA1783 | reverse complement strand
GGATACTAATACAAAAAGGGATTTTTCATCCCTTTTTTCATTCTCTGGAGCGCTTGATGGGACTCAAACCCATGACCTTTTGAATCGGAATCAAATGCTCTATTCAACTGAGCTACAAACGCATTTGCACTTGTATTATAGCACAAAAATTAGATAATAAAAATC
>DCGH01000112.1:5390-17837 GCA_002315205.1 Erysipelotrichaceae bacterium UBA1783 | reverse complement strand
CCTTTACACACGATAATTTAAAGCGCGGTTTTGTCTTACACACACTATTTTAAATTACCTTTTTCTTTTTTTAATGTATAATTAAATTAAGGAAGTACGAGCATATGATAAATAAGAAAATACCTGTAATTTTAGATGGTGATCCAGGTCATGACGATGCCATAGGTTGGGTTATTGCCCATGGCAGTGACAAATTTGATATTAAAGCCATTACTGCTGTTAATGGAAACTGTTCTGTAGATAAGGCAGCCTATAACTCACAAAGAATCTGTGCATTAATTAATCTTGATGTCTCTATTGCTAGAGGACAAAGCCAGCCTTTATATATCGAATCCTTAGCAGCTCCTGCTAATATTCATGGTGAATCTGGATTAGATGGTCCAGCATTACCAGAGCCTGTCAGAAATCTGGAAAAGGAAACTGCTGTAGAGCTAATGGCTAATGTGCTAGAAGCAGCAAATGAACCAGTAATAATTATTTCAACCGGTCCATTAACCAATGCGGCAGCATTACTGCTTGCAAGACCGGATTTAAAAAATAAGATTAAGGCCTTCTCTATTATGGGTGGAGGCATTATGCTTGGTAACTGGACTCCAGCAGCTGAGTTTAACATCCTAATTGACCCAGAGGCAGCCGATATTGTCTTTACTAGTGGTGTCCCTATTTATATGGCAGGATTAGATGTTACCGAAAAAGCATTAGTTACACCTGAGGATGTTGAGGTCATTCGTGCAATTGGCAATCCAGTCAGTGATATTGTTGCTGAATGGCTAGACTTCTTTGCAAAATTCCACTTATCTATTGGTTATCAAGGAGCACCAATGCATGACCCTTGCGCTGTTATGGTATTAATTCATCCAGAGGTATTTGAACTAAAGGAAATGAATGTTCAGATTGAAACAACAGGTGAATTTACTAAGGGTATGACCGTTGGCGACTATTATGGCGTCACAGGGAAGAAACCAAACGCAACTGTTATTATGAATTTAGACCGTAAGAAATTTATTCAGCATCTTGTTGAATATATAAAAGCTTACAGTAAGGAGGCCTAATTGATGAGAAAACTAGTTTTATCATTAGAAAAAACAGCTGACAATCAAAAGCTATTAGATACTCTTTCTACAAACGAAAGCTATCAGATTCTTAGCTTTGATGATTTACAGAAGGAAAAGGCAACCATCATTGTAAATGGTCCATTAACAGAGCTAGCTCATCAGCTTGTTCAAAACTACAAATTAGCAGAAAATATTGAACAGATTATTTTTGTTGGTGGCAGTGCTACCTTAGGTGATGTTACTGTTGCTGCCGAGAAAAATGTTTATGCCGATATTTATGCGGCAAAATATGTTTTCAATAGTGATTTACCAATTGTTATGATTGGTTTGGATGCTACCAGAGCTTTAGAAAGCAGAAGCCTACTTCCACTTCAGTATTTAGAGAATAAGGAATCCTTCATTTACGATGAATGTGGTATCTATGTTGAAGCCAATGGTCCAATCACCAAAGGCAAAACAGTTTGTGATTGCTACTCTGACAAGCAGTTCCCTAAACACAACTGTATTGTTGTTTTAGGTATAAAATAATAAAAAGCAAAAGAGGAAAATGATTAGTTTTCCTCTTTTTTAATCAATATAAATTTTTGTTTTTACTCTTCAACGTATAAAGGATATTTTTCAGTTAAGGCAATTACCTGTGCTCTTAGCTGCTCTTTATTCTCCTCAAAGCTATCTAATGTAGCCTGATAGATAAGTTTACCAACTAAAGCACAATCCTCTTCCTTAAATCCTCTTGATGTAACAGCAGGAGTACCTACACGAATACCACTGGTTACTGTTGGCTTTTGAGGATCATAAGGAACTGCATTTTTATTCGCAGTGATATAAATATCATCTAGTCTCTTTTCTAGTTCCTTGCCTGTAATACCTGTTCCTCTTAAATCAATTAGCATTAAGTGGTTATCAGTTCCACCAGAAACAAGCTTTAATCCACAATCAGTTAAAGCCTTTGCCATTGCTTGCGCATTTTTGATAATCTGCTTCTGATAATCCATAAATTCAGGCTTTAAAGCTTCTCCTAAGGCAACAGCCTTAGCAGCAATAATATGCTCTAATGGTCCACCTTGAGAACCAGGGAAAATAGCAGAATTTAACTTTTTGAATAAATCTGGATTATTTGATAGAATCATGCCACCTCTTGGACCTCTTAAAGTCTTATGAGTCGTCGTAGTTACAACATCGGCGTATGGTAAAGGAGATGGGTGCAATCCTGCAGCAACTAAACCAGCAATATGAGCCATATCCACCCATAGGTATGCACCATTATCGTGGGCAATTTTAGCTATTCTTTCAAAATCAATAATTCTTGGATAAGCAGAAGCCCCTGCGACAATCATCTTAGGATGATGCTGCGCTGCTAAGCGAGCAATCTCATCATAATCAATTGTTTCAGTTTCTTTATCTACACCATAAGAAATCATATTGTAATTCTTACCAGAGAAATTGACTGGAGAACCATGAGTTAAATGTCCGCCCATATCCAGGTTCATTCCCATAACCGTATCACCAAGCTGACATAATGCCTGATAAATTGCATAATTTGCCTGCGCACCTGAATGAGGCTGAACATTTGCATATTGACAATTAAATAACTGCTTTGCTCTTTCAATTGCTAAGGTTTCAACTTCATCAACGCAATAGCATCCACCATAGTAACGATGTCCTGGATAGCCCTCTGCATATTTATTTGTTAAAACGGTACCTGCTGCAGCTAATACTGTTTCAGAAACAATATTTTCAGAAGCAATCAGCTCAATATTTCGACACTGACGTTCAAATTCCTTTTTGATTGAATTTCCTACCTCAGGGTCCTTTTTCATAATGTAATCCATAATTGCATTAACCATAAGTATTCTCCTATTTTTCAACAATTTCTTCTTTACTATACTCTTGTTAAGATAATTTTAATTTAAGCTTTTCAGCAATCGCATCAATAAATTCAAATAGATTTAATTCTACGATATCATCTCTATTTTCTTTTGCTAATAAAGCCAAATCCTTTGTCATTTTACCTTCATTTAATACCTCTAAGGTACTAGTTTCTAAATCTTTACCAAACTGCTCTAGCTGATCTAAGCCATCCAGTTCGCCTCTTTTCTTTAAGGCTCCAGAGAAAGCAAAGATTGTAGCCACTGGATTGGTTGAAGGTGTCTCACCTTTTAAATAACGATAATAATGTCTTGTTACAGTACCATGCGCTGCTTCAAATTCATAAATACCAGCTGGGGAAACTAATACAGATTTCATCATTGATAATGAACCAAAGGCTGTAGCAACCATATCACTCATTACATCACCATCATAGTTCTTACAAGCCCAGATAAATCCACCCTCACTTCTGATAACTCTTGCAACAACATCATCAATTAAGGAATACATATAGTGAATACCTTCTGCATCCATCTTTTCCTTATATTGCTGATAAACCTCTTCAAAAATGGCTTTGAAGCGTCCATCATAAACTTTTGAGATTGTATCCTTTGCACCAAACCATAAATCCTGCTTGGTTGTTAAAGCATATTCAAAGCAGCTCTTTGCAAAAGAATAAATACTCTTATCGGTATTATGCATACCCTGGTAAATTCCAGCAGATTTGTTATCAAAAACAACCTCTCTGGTTTCATTACCATTAGCATCTGTAAATACTAACTCACATTTGCCCGCATTTTCACACTTCATTTCTACAGCCTTGTAGATATCGCCATAAGCATGTCTGGCAATGGTAATTGGCTTTGTCCAATTACGCACAGCAGGTTTAACACTATCAATTAAAATTGGTTCTCTAAATACTGTACCATCTAATGCGGCTCTAATGGTTGCGTTTGGACTTTTGTACATTTTCTTCAGATTGTATTCTGACATTCTCTGAACATTTGGTGTTATAGTTGCACACTTTACCGCAACACCATATTTCTTTGTTGCTTCGGCACTATCAATTGTTACCTGGTCATCCGTTGCATCTCTATTAGGTAAGCCTAAATCATAATATTCACTCTTGTAATCTACGAAAGGAATAATTAGCTTTTCTTTAATTTCCTTCCAGATGATTCTTGTCATTTCATCGCCATCCATCTCAACTAATGGCGTTTTCATTGTAATCTTGCTCATATTAACATTCCTTTTTATCACGATAGTAATTCATTAGATTACCAGCTAATAGAATTTCTCTTTCTTGCTGATTCAAGCCCTTGAAGTAAAGCTTAATTTCTTTACCACTAATAACACCGGTAATTTCTTCCTTACCTTCCTCAATGGCTTTTTTAATTCCTTCAATATATACATAATCACCAACTTCACCATCAAGCTCATCAACAGTAAATGGAATCATACCCCAGTTGATACAGTTAGAACGATATCTCTTTGTTGCATATTCCTTAGCGATATTGGCACAACCACCTAAAACTCTTTGGCAGCTTGCTGCCTGCTCTCTGGCAGAGCCATCACCTGGCTTATTGGCATAAATCGCACTACCAAATGATGTTGTATCTGTATCATAGCCAAGCTTTGTGATATCTTCCTTTGCTGCCTGCTTACACCTTTCAACATATTTAGGTTCTCTTCTGCTTAAAGCAAACTCTGCTAATCTTAATGGATTAGAGCGGTAAGATGATGTTTCTCCTGAAGGAATTAGCTCATCGGTTGTTGTTACAGCATCATTAATTACAGCAGTTAGCTTAATTAACAGATTATCCTTTAATGGTTCTACTGTTGGCCAATCTGTAATATTTGGTCCCATAATCAAATCCACATTCATAGGATTATCTAACCCATTGTAGACACTCTTTTTATAAATTCCAGGATTAAATACATAATCCTTTTTTTCAACCTTGTAATCCACCTCGCTAGCTGCTGCTAAATAGCCTAGTGCAGCAGAAGCAGCAATACTTCTTGCGTCCATTAAACCTACATATGACTTCTGTCCTTCATTTGGTTTAGAGCCTTCTCTGTTCGGGAAGTTTCTTGTAGTATGTCTGATAGAGAAGCATTCATTGCCTGGTACATCACCTGCACCAAAGCATGGTCCACAGAAGCAAGGCTTTACTACAGCATTATTTTCTAATAGCTCTGCTAATAAGCCATTTTTGCTCATAGCGAAATTGATTGGCGTACTGCTTGGATAAACCATGACACTCTTTGGATTTTCTGAGGTTGCTAAAATAGCATTAACCTCTTCAATATTCTCATATAATCCACCAGAACAGCCCGCAACAACAAACTGGTCAATCATAATCTTATTATCAACAATCTTATTACCTAAACCAATTGGACCCAGATACTTATGAGGATTCTTAACAACCTCTTTAATTGGATAAGCATTGCTAGGATGGAATGGTAAGGCAATCATGCATTCAATCTCAGAAAGATTTAGCTCTACGACACCATCATAATAAGCATCCTCAATTGGAGCAAGCTGCTTGTAGTATTGCTCTCTTTGATGATTTTTATAGAAGCTTCTTGTTGCTTCATCTGTCTGCCAGATAGATGATAGGCAGCCAGTTTCAGTAGTCATTACATCAATGCCAATTCTTTCATCATTGCTTAATGTTGCAACACCTTCACCAGCAAATTCTAAAATACAGTTCTTTACTGAACCAAATAATAGCTTACATAAAACTAAGGCAACATCATGAGGTCCAACGCCATGCTGTAGCTTACCTGTAACATGAATTAGTACTACCTCAGGCTTTGCAATATCGTATGTATTCTTTAATAGCTGCTTTACAAGCTCTGGTCCACCTTCACCAACACCCATACAGCCATAAGCACCATAACGGGTATGGGAGTCAGAGCCTAAAATCATCTTTCCTACTTCAGCAAGCTGCTCTCTGGCATATTGATGAATAACGGCCTGATTCGCTGGAACATAAATTCCGCCATATTTCTGAGCAGCACTATAGCCAAAGATATGGTCATCCTCATTAATTGTTCCACCAACAGCGCATAAGGAATTATGGCAGTTTGTTAAAGCATATGGCATTGGAAATTGCTCCATACCAGAGGCTCTAGCTGACTGAATAATACCTACATAGGTAATATCATGAGAGATCAGCTTATCAAAAATCAAATGAAATTGCTTTTCATCCTCTTTGACATTATGGCTGTTCATAATCTGATAAGCCATTGTTTTATTTCTGTTTTCCAAAAGAGATGCATCCGCACTCTTAACAGTGTTATTTGAATAAATAATTGGTGTATGTTTAAACTCCATAATTAATCCCTCTTTAGCTCTTCGCCAATTCTTTCTAGAGCGCTTTCCAATTCACCATCTGAAATAGCTGTTACTCTACCACTAGCATATTGCTCATCAACCCATTTTTTCAACTCTATTGCAATCGTATCATTCTTATTAATCGCATTTGCACCAGTTAGCTGTAAATGAGTATTAATCCAGATAACAATTCCACTAATACCACTTGTATTAGAAATTGCTACCTTTGGTGGACGATTTAATAAGGCACCAGTATCGAAGATATTGTATACCTCTTCGTTTTTTAATAATCCATCCGCATGTACACCTGCTCTGGTTACATTAAACTCAGAACCAACAAATGGTGTTCTTGGAGGGATAGCATAGCCGATTTCATTCTTATAATATTCAGCAATCTCGGTAATGACTGTTGGATCCATACCATCTAAGGTACCCTTAAGCTGAGCATATTCCATTACCATTGCTTCTGTTGGACAGTTACCAGTTCTTTCACCAATACCTAATAATGAGCAATTGACACCACTGGCACCATATAACCAGGCTGTGGTTGAATTGCTGACAGCACGATAGAAATCGTTATGACCATGGAATTCAATTAATTCAGAAGGAATATGAGCATAGTTCTTTAAACCATAGATAATACCAGGAATACTTCTTGGTAAGGCAACACCTGGAATACCAACGCCATATCCTAAGGTATCACAGGCTCTAATTTTAATTGGAACCCCTGTTTCCTTCATTAGCTTTGATAACTCTGTCGCAAATGGCACAACAAAGCCATAGAAGTCAGCTCTGGTAATATCCTCAAAATGACATCTTGGACGAATACCAGCCTCAATACATTTTCTTACAATATTCAGATAGTGGTCAATCGCCTGTGCTCTGGACATTTTTAGCTTATAGAAAATATGGTAATCAGAGCAAGATACTAAAATACCTGTTTCCTTGATTCCCATTTCTTTCACAAGCTGGAAATCCTTTTCGTTGGCACGAATCCAGCTGGTAACTTCAGGATATTGATATCCCTTGGCTAGACAAGCTTTTACCGCTTCACGGTCCTTTTCAGAATAAAGGAAGAATTCACATTGTCTGATAATACCCTTTTCGCCGCCTAAACGGTGTAACATTTCATAAAGATGAACAATCTGTTCTACTGTATATGGTTCTCTGGATTGCTGACCATCTCTAAAGGTTGTATCTGTAATCCAGATATTTTCTGGCATATCTAAAGGTGAAAGTCTATGGTTAAACTGAATCTTTGGTACCTCTTGATAATTGAACAATTGTCTGTATAACTCAGGATTTCTGACATCCTGTAGCTGATATTCATAATTGGATAGCTCTAATAGGTTGGTATGTGGATTAATCTTTAAATCCCCATCTGAGTGTACCTTATTGTTATAATTACTCATTCGCTTACCTCCTGAATTAAAATTAGTATTATTATCTAACAAAAGCTAATTTATGTAAATAAAACTAGCATTATTAGCAAGTAAAAAGGCAATATCTACCGATATTACCTTACCTTTTATTGCTTTTTTCTACCAGATACAATTAGTTCTTCCTCAAATTCCTTTGGGTGCTTTAAGTAATAATTCTGATGATCCTCTTCAGCCAGATAGAATTTCTTTAATGGCTCAATGGCGATAGCTGACTTCTGTTTCTCTTTTTCTTCGACTGCTTTTATACATTGCTTAGCAATTTCTCTTTCTTCATTGTTTTCATAATAGATTGCTAAGGTATAAGAGAAGCCTCTGTCAATATATTGTCCACCATCATCAAATGGATCCACATTTTCAATAAAAGCTTCCACTAATTGACGATAAGGTAAAACAGTTTCATTGTATTCCACCATAATCGTTTCTCTATGTCCTGTGCTCTGGCTTTTGACATCCTTATAGGTAGGATTTTCTTCATCTCCACCACAATAGCCTGCATAGACCTCTTCAACACCTTTTTCTTCTTTAATGACTGGTGTGATACACCAGAAGCATCCTGCTGCAAAATACGCTTTCTTCATATTTTTCTCTTTTCTATATTATTTATAATAAGGCCAAAAGCTTTGGTAAAAAAATCATTACTCCGATAATTGCTGAAATGATTGCTGAAACAAGCACTGCTCCTGCAGCAACGTCTTTGATAATTTTGATTTTATCATCATACTTTTTATCTATCGTATTAGCAATCTGCTCAATTGCAGTATTGACCATTTCGAAAGAGATTACAATACCAATGCATAATAGGCAAATCATCCATTGCTCACTGTCGATTTTGAATACGAATCCGGCAATAATTACAGCAACCGTAAAACAAACATGTATCTTCATGTTTCTTTCCATTTTTATGGCTGTGATGATTCCTTCTATTGCATATTTAAAGCTATTCAACATGTTTCTTTTCCTCTTTAATTACTGTAATTTCAATTATTTCTGGATTATTATTTACTCTTAATGGGAATCTGCTTCTTCCTACACCCCTTGAGATAATCATACTACGACCATTTCTTGTGTGCTTGCCACTATCATACTTTGGGAAAAAACCTTGCTCAGGAGCAAATATACCTCCCACATTCGGGATTCTGATCTGTCCACCATGAGCATGACCAGATAAGGTCAGGTCAATTGGGTAATTGGTGTATAGCTCAAAAAACTGTGGCATATGAGATAATAAAATCGTATATCTGTCATTATCAATAGCCATAGCATCCAGCTTTTGAGTAATGAAGGTTTGCCAGACTAGCTTATTTTTGTAGCTGGCAATATGAGCATCATCAATACCAATCAGCTCGACACTTTTGCTTAAGAACACCTTACTATTTCTTAATACATTAATTCCTGCATCAATCAGCTGCTGTTCTAATTGAGGGTAATCCTTATAAGCTACCTCATGATTGCCCATAACAAAGTAGACGGGGGCTATGTTAGATAGTCTTTTCATCACCTTTAATGCCAATTGTGGATCAGGTCTTCTACGATCAATCAAATCTCCAGAGATTAAAATGACATCTGGATTACTGAAGGAAACCTTATCCACCAGAATATCATCATCTTCTCCATATTGTGTGTTATGCAGATCTGATAAATGGACAATATTAAAATCATGGTCTACCTTATCAGATTTAATAATATAGCCCGTTGTTTGTAAATTCTTATTCTCTTTGATCAAATAGCGTAATAATAGAATGATTACACATAATAAAATAAACCAGATCAATGCCAACACCTCACAATTATTATACTTTAAAATTTCTTATTTGGAATATTCTATTTATTATCGTATAATTATTATGAAATATTGTGAGAGGTGTTTTTATTATGGACAAAATGTTAGCAAGACTAGACACAATGGCAGCAAGATATGATGAAATCAATGATATTTTAATCAACACTCCTTCATTTGGAGATGCTAGAGAATATGCTAAGCTTTCAAAGGAACAGGCTTCTTTACAGGGTACTGTTGAAACATATAGAGAGCTAAAGGAAGTAATGAATCAGATTGATGAGGCTAAAATCCTTTTAGAAGATAAAGAAATGTATGAAATGGCACAAATGGAACTAGAAGAGCTAGAACCTAAGCAGAAGGAATTAATCGATAAGCTAGAAGTTATGCTAATCGAAAAGGATCCTAATGATGAATGCGATGCTATCTTTGAAATTAGAGGTGCAGCCGGTGGTGATGAAGGAAATATCTTCGCTGGTGACTTATATAGAATGTATGTAAAGTATGCTGAAGGCAAGGGCTGGAAGTGTGAGACAATTGATGCAGCTGAAAGTGAAGCTGGTGGATTCTCTCAGATTTCATTTATTGTCAGAGGTAATGAGGTTTACAAGGAAATGAAATTTGAATCTGGTGCTCATAGAGTACAGAGAGTCCCTAAGACAGAATCTCAGGGTAGAATTCAAACCTCTACAGCAACCGTTTTAGTTTTACCAGAAGTAGAAAATATTGACTACCAGATTAATATGGAAGACTTAACATTTGAAACTCATAGAGCTTCAGGTGCTGGTGGACAGCATATCAATAAGACTGACTCTGCTGTAAGAATTACCCATATTCCTACAGGTATTACTGTTAACTGCCAGGATGGCCGTTCACAGATTCAGAACCGTGAAACAGCATTAAGAATCGTCACTGCAAGAGTATATGATTACTACAAGCAGAAGGAAGAAGCTGAAAGAGGTGCTGAAAGAAGAAGCAAGATCGGTACAGGTGATAGAAGTGAAAAGATCAGAACCTACAACTATCCTCAAAACCGTGTAACAGACCATAGAATTGGTTTTACCATCCAGCAGCTAGATAGAGTTATGGAAGGTAAGCTAGATGATATTATTGCTGCATTATTAGATGCAGACCAGAAGGCAAGAATTGCTGGAGAACAGCAGTAAGATGGCAAGCTATCGTCAACTATTGTGCCAGGCAATGAAAAAATGTGAAGCTAGTGAAGTATCAGCGGATGCTCCACAGCTACTAATGATGGAAACCTGTGGTTTAAGCAATACTGAGCTTTATGTTAAATATGACCAGGAGGTCCCTGAGGATTTCGTTATTAAATATAACGAAGGAGTACAACGATTAGCCAATGGAGAACCATTACAGTATGTTTTAGGCTATTGGTGGTTCTGTGGATTTAAGATGATTGTCAATGAAGGAGCATTAATTCCTCGTCCGGAAACTGAAGAGCTTGTTGGCAATGTATTAGCAGATTCAGACTACTACTTTGCTGATAAGGAGAGCATTGAGATTGCTGATGTTGGAACAGGCTCAGGTGCTATTGCCATTGCTTTAAAGAAGGAAGAAAACAAATTCCACATGACAGCAACCGATATTTCCTTTGAAGCTTTAGATGTTGCAAAGGAAAATGCTAAAATCAATGATTGTGAAATTGAGCTATTACAGGGTGATATGCTACAGCCATTAATTGATAAAGGAATTAAGCTAGATATCTTAGTAAGTAATCCACCTTATATTCCTGCCACTCAGCAGATGGAAAAAACTGTTGTTGATTTTGAACCACATGTCGCTTTATTTGGTGGCGATGATGGATTATTCTTCTATCGTAAGATATTTGAAAAGGCTTATGATGTCATTAAAGAGCATTCATTTATGGCCTTTGAGATTGGTTATGATGAAAAGGAAGCCATCACAAATCTTTGTAAGGAATATTTCCCTAATGACCGCTTTGAGGTACTAAAGGATATTAATGGCAAGGATAGAATGCTATTTGTTTACCACAATCTAGATTAAGAACCGGTGAAGAAATACGCTAATTGTGAAGAAAAGTTAGATAAATACCTATAAGAAATAAAAAGACTGGTTTTGAACATCGGTCTTTTTTGATACAATAGTTAAAAGAGGCGATATGTATGGGATTCAGATTTAGAAAATCATTCAAGATTATTAACGGCGTAAGAGCAAATGTCAGCTCTAATGGCGTCAGCTTTACGATTGGTGGTAACGGAGCAAGTATTAACACAGGTAAAAATGGTACCTATGTTAATTTAGGTATTCCTGGTACTGGTATTTCTTATCGGAAGAAGATTGGTTCCTCTTCATCAAAGAAAGCATCTACAACCTATAAGGCTGTAAGTGCTACTGAAGAAAAGAAAAATAAGGAAGCTGTGAATCAATATAACGCTGTCTATGACCAACTATTAAACATTCATAAATATGCCACAAATGTCGAAGCCTATGAAAGCTTTGATAATCATCTGCAATCCTTAACGAATGAAGGCTCAATCAATGCTTTAACAGGATTAATGAATGGTAATGAGCAATATTTAGAAATTGCGATTGATAATATGATCCAATCATTACAATTTCCATACGATTGTACAGTATCTTATCAATTACAGGATGATACCGTTTTATTGGATGTTGATTTGCCAGAAATCAGTTCTATGCCAACAGAATATCCAACCATGCTGAAAAATGGCAGTATTCTTTCAAAAAAGTACACTGCTACTACCTTAAAACAGAATTATGCTAATACTGTGATTTCATTATCTATTTATATTGCCAGTAATATTTTTAATATTTCACCTTATTTAAAGCATTCAATGATTTCTGGATATACACAGGTTCGTAATAATGTCGGTGATTTAGTTGACCAATATATTTACTCCTTCGATTTCACTAGAGATATCTTTGAGAAAACTGACCTAAAAGAAATCATTAAACCATATG
>DCGH01000112.1:566-5297 GCA_002315205.1 Erysipelotrichaceae bacterium UBA1783 | reverse complement strand
TCAAGGAAGAAGAAATAACAACGAAAGAAGAAATTGACTACACCGAAACAACAGTGGATGCCTTAAAGGTTTTAGGCTACAAGGCTGCAGAAATCAATCGCATTCTTCCTGAATTAAAGAAATTGCCATATACCTCTGATGAGGATTATCTAAAGCAGGCTTTAGTATTAATCAGACAAAAATAAAAAACTGTAAGTTAACTTACAGTTTTTTAATACTCATTCATTTCGCCGTCTTCATCAGATGGTTCTACATATTCGTTTTCTTCTAATTCTTCTTCCTCATCGTCCTGATCATCAATGTCTTCGTATTCTTCTTCCTTTACTGCAACATCATCGTACTTGCAATGAATCTTCAAATTCCATACATTTCCTTCCAGTCCAATAAATCTACCGTCTAATGATAAATCAGTATAAAACTGTGATTGCTTTCTTAAAGCCATCTTATCATCATAACCAAGAACTTCTCTTACATGTGCCCATAAAGCCTTAAAAGATAGTCCAGCCTTTTCTTCTAACAATGTGTCATAAGCAACATCAATAGCTCTTAAACTCATTAGTTTTCATCTCCTGTTTTCCACGTATGATAGATTATAGCTATTTAGTACTTATAATGCAATAGTTTTAATTGAATTTTTTTGACAAAAAATAAAAAATACCAAAAGGTATTTTTTATAGGTTATAACTTTCTTTTTTGATTGCCTGATACAGTTTTATCAGATCATTTTTAATTTCTGGCTTAACATTCTCCAGTTTCTTATTAAAGTAGATTTCATCCACCTTTAAGCCATCAAATACAGCATGAATAATTTCATAGCTTTCTTCATTTCCTTCAGGAAGATAAGCATCAATTTTAATAATTTTATTTCTGATCATATCAACATAGAATTGTGCCTGTCCAAACTCAAAATCATCATGAATCAGGATTGTATATCTGGTATCTGTTCTATAGATATGCTTGTAGCTATGATAATGTTCAACTAAATCCTCGATATCTTCTGGAATAGTCAATTGATAAACAGCACCATAACGATCGGCTAAGGATTGAAGTACTCTACGCTTTATATCCATATAGTTAATAATTGGATTGTAGTCCGTGATATTTGTGATTGGCTTTTTGCTGTTCTTTTCCTTTAATAAACGAGAACGCTTGCTCTTATCACAATCCCAATATAGTGTAACGCTATGCATACACTTTTCGGCTCTTGTCATATAATTGCTGTCAGTAAGCTTACCACCACTTAGCATGATTTCATTATTAACATTCATATAAACTGGTAGATTCAGCTGACTTAATGCCTGATAAATGACATTAATCTGATTTTCAATATTATAGTTATTTAGATATAGGAAGAAAGCAAAGTTTAAACAGCCTAAATCATTAAACACTGTTGAGCCATAGCTATCTCTTCTGGCAAGATAGGAATGCTCCAGCTCTAAAGCAGACACATTACATTCACTATACGCATCCAGATTATTTCCTAAAATAATGGAATCATTATTTTTCCACACCATAAAAACCATACTGTTGTCCGGTATGTGATTGAATAAATAATTCTGGGCTGCAAGGTTATGATAAGGATTAATATTATCACAATCTAATAAATAAACATGTTCGACCACTTATAGCACTTCCTTTGGATAGAATACCTTTTCGTCCTGGTAATCACTGTTTTTACAAACAGCGGATACAATAGCGGAAACCTTTGTTAGCTCTTCAATATCTCCGTTTTCCTTTAATACCCATATACTATGTGTCTGGCCATTATATGGCTTGTATGGGCTCTGTGTCTGATAATCCTGTAAAATGTAATAGTTAGGGTCATAACCCTTCTCGATACATTTTCTGGTTAACTCTTCTTTATTGTCAATTGACATATATTTGAATAGTTTACGATCTAAAATACGTTCGGCTAAATCACTGATTATTTTATCTTCCATCTTTGTCATAACATGGAAGGCATAGAAACAGACAGAATCGTCTAAATCATAGAACTGACTATTATCCAGCACTGATTGTGTTAACAATGGTTTAAACATTGGTAACTGCTCAACAATAGATGCATCCTTCTGATAAAGCTCGAATAGTCTTCTGAATACTAACTTTAATAAAGCATCGTAGCTACGAGAAACTGGATGGAAATATACTTGCCAATACATATGATATCTGGCCATAATATAATCCTCAATGGTATGCATACCACTTGCCTTAACAACCAGCTTACCATCAGCAACTCTCATTGTTCTTAGAATTCTTTCTAAATCAAATTCACCATATTTAGTTCCGGTGAAATAAGAGTCTCTTAATAAATAGTCCATACGATCCGCATCTAGCTGTGAACTTACCAGCTGACAAAGAATTGGGTTTGAATGAGTGCCATCAATAACCGAAGCAACATCATCTGCCAAGGTTTCACTATATTCTTTTAACACCTTATTGATGCCTGATGGCTCACGGATAATCTGAACTGTATATTCTTCATGACTTCTCTTCATTATAGACTCAAATGAATGTGAGAATGGGGCATGACCAATATCATGTAAAAGACCCGCAAGCATAACTGTTAGCTTTTCATAATCGGTCAGATTTTCATTTAAATCTTCAACCTCATTGACCATTCTACGAACAATTTCATACACGCCTAAGGAATGAGCAAAACGAGAATGCTCACCTGCATGATAAATCATAGAGGTAGAGCCAAGCTGTCTGATTCTTTTCATTCTCTGAAATTCTCTAGTCATAATGCAATCCCAAACGACAGAGTCATTCACTCTGACATATCCATGGATTGGATCTCTAAATACCTTATATTCTGAAAGCTTTCCCATACTCAACCTCCTATTTATTATATTTTATCATACTTTTTTATACTTATTGATATATAATATTTTTGGAATTAAAAGTAAACATAGTTAGGAGGATAATTTTATGTTACTAAATATGAAGCAGCTATTAACTGTTGCAAAGAAAAACAGATTCGCTGTACCTGCATTTAACATCTCAGACTACTCAATGTTTTTAGGTGTTATGGATACTTGTGAAAGATTACAGGCTCCAGTCATTATTGAAATTCATCCACATGAATTAGATTTCACCGGTGATGAAATCACAGAATCAATCAAGGCAGTAGCTCATAAGGCATCTGTACCAGTCGTATTACACTTAGACCATGGTGACAGCTATGCAAATTGTATCAGAGCAATCAAGGCTGGCTTTACTTCAGTTATGATTGATGGTTCAAGTCTACCATTTGAAGAAAACTTAGCACAGGCAGCAAAGGTAGTAGAAGCTGCTCATGCTGCTGATGTATCAGTAGAAGCAGAATTAGGTACTATTGGTGTAACTACCTCTAAGGAAGCTTATGAAAACCAGACCATTCTTTATACAAAGACAGAAGATGCAATTAAGTTTGTAAAGGAATCTGGTGTTGATACTTTAGCTATCGCCATCGGTACATCTCATGGCTTATATCCAAAGGGAATGACTCCACATTTAAGATTAGATATCCTACAGGATATTGAAAAGAATGTTAACATTCCATTAGTATTACATGGTGGCTCAGGAATACCAGACGAACAACTTCGTAAAGCGATTGATAGAGGTACTGCTAAAATTAATGTTAATACCGAATGTCAGCAAGAATTCACAAAAATTGTTCGCGATGTTTTAAATAAAGATGCTAATGTCTATGATCCACGTAAAGTTGTTGGACCAGGTAAAAAAGGTATCGCAGCAGTTGTCACTGCTAAATGCCAAGTGTTTGGCTGCAATAAAAAAGCTTAAGAATGTGGGAGAAAGAATTATCCGCTGCAATCAATGCAGCAGAACTTGCTAAACGAACGATTTTAGATATTTATAAATCGCCATTTAATGTTGAAATAAAAAAGGATAATTCTCCTGTTACGAAAGCTGATAAAGAAAGCGACAAAATTATTCGTAATTACTTAATTAATAAATTTCCTGATTATGCATTTTTAACTGAAGAAAGCGCTGATGATAAATCACGTTTGAATAATGACTATGTTTGGGTTATTGATCCTTTAGATGGTACAAGTGATTTTGTTAGCAAAAATGATGAATTTACAATCAATATCGCTTTAGTATATAAGCATAAAGTGGTAGTAGGTGTCGTCATGGTTCCAGTCACAAATGAAATATATTATGCATCTGATCACGGTGGTGCTTTTTATTCTATTAATGGTACGGTTAGAGAAATTCATGTTAATAGAAAAACCGCGAATATAACAGTACTTTTATCTCGTTCTCACCATGGTAAGGCGGAAAAAAATCTATTAGAAAAAAATAATTTGCTTATTGCTGAAACTATTGAAAAAGGTGCAGCTATAAAACCTTGTTTGATTGCAAAAGGTGTAGCGGAAGCAACATTTCGTCTTAACGATAAAACAAAAGAATGGGATACCGCCGCACCACAAATAATTGTAAAAGAAGCTGATGGTTTATTTGTTATGCCTAATGGCGAATGGATGAATTATAACCGCGAAGATGTGATAAATAAAAACGGTTATGTTGTTACTAACCGCAAAAAAACTTTTAAAAAGATTATTTTTTGATTTGTTTTGTTAAGGCAATAAGCGTTTCCTCGCTTATTACATGTTCAATTAAGCAGCAGTCCTTTTCTGCTGTTTTTTCTTTCACGCCAATTTGCATTAAGAATTGTTTAATAGTTTTATGCCTATGATATATTTTTTCTGCTAAGTTTCTTCCTTTAAT
>DCGH01000112.1:190-554 GCA_002315205.1 Erysipelotrichaceae bacterium UBA1783 | reverse complement strand
GTAAATATAACATCTTCATATTTGCTCTTTTTAACATAACCTTTATTATGAAGTTCAGTTAATGCACGAGAAACAGCTGGCTTGCTCACCTTCAAAAGTTTAGCGATGTTAACAGAATGTAAATCTTGTTTATTTAATTCTAAAATTAAAATAGATTCTAAATAATCTTCTAAACCTTTGCTAATTTGTTTCATAAACTTATCTTATCATTTTATTAATAAATATAGTAAAATTTAAATATGAAAAAGAAGAATTCTATATTATTGTTTCCTGCTTTATTATGTTTATTTTTTTCAAGTTGCGGGAATAATCCCACACCAGTTAAAGAAAAATTTAAGGTTTATTTTGATCCTAATCATGATGG
>DCGH01000112.1:0-156 GCA_002315205.1 Erysipelotrichaceae bacterium UBA1783 | reverse complement strand
TATGTTGAAGTTGAGAGCGGGTCAAAGGTTAACAAACCTTCTCCTGATCCAATAAGAACACATTATGTCTTTGACAAATGGAGAACAGGGAAAGAAAGTTCTTCGAATGAATTTAATTTTGATGAAACGATAATTACAATCAATTTAACATTATAT
>DCGH01000078.1 GCA_002315205.1 Erysipelotrichaceae bacterium UBA1783 | reverse complement strand
TCATTATCATTTAGATAATCTTCTATTAATTGTTGACCACAATAAGCTACAGATTGATGGCTTCAACAAGGATGTAATGAATGTTGAATCAATCCATGAAAAGTTTAAGGCATTCAATTGGAATGTTATGAGCTGTGATGGACATAATATTGAAGAAATTACTGAAACAGCTAAAAAGGCTGCTACAGTAAAGGGTATGCCAACAGTTATTATTGCTGAAACTGTTAAGGGTAAGGGCGTAAGCTTTATGGAAAACAGTGCAGGATGGCATGGAAAGGCTCCAAACGATGAAGAGCTTGCAAGAGCTTTAGAGGAATTAGGAGGTAACGACTAATGGGTAAGATTGCAACAAGAGAAGCATATGGTAAGGCATTAGCTGCTTTAGCATTAGAAAATAACAAGGTTGTTGCTGTAGATGCAGACTTAGCTGGTTCTACTAAGACAATTGAATTAAAGAAGGTTGCTCCAGAGAGACATTTTGATATGGGTATTGCTGAAGCAAACATGGTTGACGTTGCTGCTGGTTTAGCATGCAATGGCTATATTCCTTATTGCTCATCATTTGCTATTTTCGCTTCAGGAAGAGCTTATGATCAGGTAAGAAATACTATTGGCTATGGCAAGCTGAATGTTAAAATCTGTGCTACACATGCTGGTTTAACAGTAGGTGAGGATGGTGCTACACATCAGGCATTAGAGGATATCGCATTAATGAGAGCTATTCCAGGTATGACAGTTATTCAGCCAGCAGATGGACCTGAAACTCATGCAGTTATTAAGGCAATTGCTGAATACGAAGGACCTTGCTATGTAAGAACTGGTAGAGCTGCTGTTGAGGATATTCCTTATGAAAACTATAAGTTTGAAATTGGTAAGGGTATTGTTGTTCATGAAGGTACTTCACCAATTACAATTTATGCAACAGGTGTTGAGGTTGCTGAAAGCATGAAGGCTGTAGAGATTTTAAAGGAACAGGGTGTTGATCCATCTGTTATCAATATTCATACTATTAAGCCAATTGATGCTGAATTAATCTTAAAGTATGCTGAAAAGAGCGACTTTGTTGTTACTGCTGAGGAACACAATGTAATGGGTGGCTTCGGTAGTGCTGTTGCTGAGGTTTTAGCAGCAAATTGTCCAAAAAAGCAGATCTTTGTTGGTACACAGGATGTATTCGGTGAATCTGGAAAGCCAGCTGAATTATTAGACAAGTTCGGATTATCAGGCAAGTGCATTGCTGAAAAGATTTTAGCTGAATTAAATAAGTAAGAAATGAAGGAACAAGAAATTGTTCCTTTTTTTGTGCTTATCAATGCTATAATGAGATAGCAAGAGGATTTTAAAGTGATTAGTGTTTTAGAAGGCAAAAATATCATATTACGAAAGGCTACCCTAGAGGATGCAAAAACAATGTATGAAAACTACTGGAGTGATCATATAGTTGCTCAAACTATGTGGTGGAAGATAGAAGAAAGCTTAGAAAGTGCTATTGCCAGGGTAGAAAGAACGATAGATTATCAAAAGGATCATGATGGATTTTTTGTGGCTTTAAAAAGCAATAATGAGCCCATTGGTATGGCAGGCATTTTTGTAAAAGAAGAGGGTGTCTATGAGGAAAGTGGTATTGGTTTAGCTCGAAAGCATCAAGGAAAAGGCTATGGTAAAGAAATTATGGAGTTACTTTTGCAGTTGGCTTTCAAGGAAAGAAATGCTAAGAAATTTGTTTATTGTGCATTTGATAGTAATGAAAGAAGTATTGCTTTAGCCAAGCATTTTGGCTTTCATTATGTAGGTAGTCACAAAGAAACAAGATATGATAATAAAGAATTTATAATTAATGAATATGAATTAGATAGGGAAGAGTACATTCTTCAGATAGGAAAACAGTATGATTAGAAAAATAGAGAATTACTTCCTTTTGGAAACGGAAAATACGATGTATTGCTTTAGACTATTAGCAAGTGGTCATCTAGAGCATCTTTACTATGGCGAAAGAAAAACTGTTTTAACGAAGCAGGATTGTGAAAATAGCTTTCCAAGCTACTACAAAGAAACTGGTAATACTGTTTTTTACAACACAACCACTCTTAAGCAATCTCTAGAGGATACGCCATTAGAGTTTTCAACCAGAGGCAAGGGAGATATTGATGAACCATTAGTAGAAATTACCTATGCTGATGGATCTTTTACGAATGACTTTTTATATGTATCTGATTGCATCAATACTGCAAAAGAAGAAATAACTTCATTACCTTCAAGCTATGATGGGGATAGCCAATTAGTAATTACTTTAAAGGAAAAGTATCATGATGTATTTTTAAAGCTGTATTACACAGTTTTTGAAAAGAGTAATATCATTGTCAGAAGCAGTAAGCTGATTTCAGAAGAAAAAGAACCAATTCAGCTGGAAAGATTATTATCCAGCTCGATTGATTTCCCGCATTCTTTTGTTGTTACTTCCTTCCATGGTGGCTGGGCAAATGAGATGAATATGCATAAAACAGAGGTTTCTTCTGGCAAGTTTGTTTTATCCAGCTATACTGGTACCTCAAGCTCTCGCTGTAATCCATTCTTTATGCTTTCAAAAAAGAATACGGGTGAGGACCAAGGGGATTGTTATGGATTTAATTTAGTTTATAGTGGCAATCACTATTCAGCAATTGAGCCAAAGGAAACAGGAAGAACAAGAGTAGTTCAAGGTATTTCGCCTGTTTCATTCTGCTTTGAGTTAAAGGAAAAGGAATGCTTTGAAGCAGCTGAAGCTGTTTTAACCTATAGTAAAAATGGTTTTAATGGCTTAAGCCATAATATGCATCACTTTGTCAGAAATCATATTATTCGAGGTTCCTATAAGGGCAAGAAAAGACCAATCCTGGTTAATTCCTGGGAGGGGTGCTACTTCTCAATTAATGAGGAAAAGCTTGTGAAACTAGCTCAGAAAGCCTCACAATGCGGTATTGAAATGCTAGTAATGGATGATGGCTGGTTTGGCAAGAGAAATGATGATTTCAGATCACTAGGGGATTGGTATTGCAATGAGGAAAAGCTACCAAATGGCTTAAAAGGATTATGCGATAAGGTCAATGAACAAGGGGTACAATTTGGATTATGGGTAGAACCAGAAATGGTGAATGAGGATTCAGATTTATTTAGAGCACACCCAGATTGGGTATTAATGAATCCTGATAGAGATCATAGTGAAGGAAGAAACCAGAGGATATTAGATATTATTAATCCTGAGGTACAGGACTATATCATAGAAGCAATGAGCAAGGTTTTCTCAAGCTGTAATTTAGCTTATGTAAAATGGGATATGAATCGTATTTTCTCTGATGTTTATTCTCCATATTTAAAGAACAAACAAAAGGAAGTGAACCACCGTTATGTTCTAGCTCTTTATAGAATAATGTGTGAGTTAGTGAAGAGATTCCCAGAGATTCTATTTGAAGGCTGTAGTGCTGGTGGTAATCGATTTGATTTAGGTATCTTAGCTTATTTCCCACAGATTTGGGCTAGTGATAATACCGATGCAAATTGCCGATTAAGAATGCAGAATAGCTATAGCTATGGATATCCAAGCAGCTGCTATACCGCTCATGTTTCTGTCTGTCCAAATCATCAGACAGGTAAATCTACTTCTATGGAGAAAAGATTCTATACAGCATTCTTTGGCAATTTAGGCTATGAACTAAATCTTTCATTACTATCTCAAGATGAATTAGAAGAAATAAAAAAACAGGTTTCCTTATATAAAAAATATGCTGATGTCATTATGAATGGGGAATTCTATAGAGAAGAAAATGAACAGTATTATAAGTGGCGTATTGTAAATCGTCAGCTAGAGATTTCTCTAGCAGCTTCCAAGAACGAAAAAAATCAATATGCAGTATTAGAAATCAAGGAATAGAAACAATCTATTCCTTTTTGTTTATTGAAGAAAGGAAAGAAATCTAGTAATATAAAGGTAACAAGGGAGGATATACAAGCAATTGTATATTTAAAATCATAATATGAAGGAATTTAAATACTTAGTAAAGAATGTGCTAGGAATTCATGCCAGACCAGCAGCATTATTAGCACAGTATTGCGTTAATCTAAAGAGTGTTGTCACCATTACATTAGACGACAATAAAGCAAATGGATCAAATGTATTGCAGATTTTAGCTTTACATGCCAGAAAAGGCGATGTATTAACTGTAACTGTAGAAGGTGAGAATGAAGAGAAAGATGCTTTAGGTGTAGAAGAATTATTACATAAGGAATTTGAGGAAAAGAAGGTAGATGTTTTAAAGATTGCTTTCTTTGGTACAAAGGACTATGACAGAACCTTCTTCTCAGAGCTTTCTAAGGATAAGGGTGAAGGAACCTATAATAGTGATATTAAATACTTTACATCAAGATTAACAAATGAATCAGCCTACTTAGCAAAAGGCTATGATGCTGTTTGTATTTTCGTTAATGATGAATGTGGTAGAGATGTTATTGAACAGCTATATGCGGATGGCGTAAAACTAATTTTATTACGCTGTGCTGGATTTAACAATGTTGATTTAAAGGCTGCCAAGGAATATGGTATTAAGGTATTAAGAGTACCTGCTTATTCTCCATATGCAGTAGCAGAGCATGCAATGGCTATTTTACAGCAGGCTAACAGAAGACTTCATAAGTCTCATAATAAGGTCAAGGATAATAACTTTGCACTAAGTGGTTTATTAGGTTTAGATTTACATAATAAGGTTGCTGGTATTATGGGTACTGGTAAGATTGGTGT
>DCGH01000047.1:1061-5592 GCA_002315205.1 Erysipelotrichaceae bacterium UBA1783 | reverse complement strand
AAATATCCGTTATGGTAATCCTAAGGCTAGCGATGAGCAATGTATTGCAGCAGCTAAGCTAGCTAATGCTCATGATTTCATCTGTATGCTGCCAAATGGATATGACACCGTATTAGAGGGCGATGGTTCAGGCTTATCTCAAGGACAGAGACAGCTATTATCTATTGCCAGAGCGGCTGTAAGTAATCCACCTATTATGATTTTAGATGAAGCAACATCATCTATTGATACTCATACTGAAGCCTTAGTTCAGGATGGTATGGATAAGCTAATGCAAGGCAGAACCGTATTTGTTATTGCACATAGATTATCTACTGTTCAAAACTCTGATGTCATTATGGTATTAGACCATGGTCATATTATTGAATGTGGTAATCATGACCACTTAATCGAAAAGAAAGGCACTTATTATCAGCTATATACAGGTGCATTCGAATTAGAATAGAATTGGCTGTAAAAAGCAGTTATAATAATTAAAATAAAGCCCTAGGGACATGTCCTTAGGGCTATTATTTAATGCAATCAAAAAGTAGGTTTCCCTACTTTTCATTTTCTTTTTGCACTACTCTTAGCATTTCATCTAAATAAATCTTTGAAACAACCACCTTTATTATGCTGGAAAGAAGCTGCTTCTGCTTATCATATACTTCTGTTGTCTCCCCACTAGCAAAGCCAAATTCCTTAGCTAGCTGTCCTTCAAATTCTCTCACAAAATAATTATATGCTCTTTCAACAGAACCATATTCCTTCTGCATTTGAAATAATAATCCAAAGCTATCTAATGAAACTGCACTCTTTGTTAAAGCGATGAATATCAGATATGCAATATGCTCTCGATAATATTGCTTCTTTACTGGATTGGCAATTAACTTATGCTTAACATAATTAGAAATCATAGAGTTGGTAATAGCGCAATCTGGGATTGATTCTAAATACTGATTAATAATCTTGCTAGTCTGGTCCAGATACAATCCAACATCAGGTATTTCCTTAAAGGTTGGCAAATGAAATTGCTGTATGACTTCCAGTGTATCTCTATTCATTTCTAAATTCATAAAAAATCTCCTTATAAGTTTTTGAAAAACTCTTGACAAGTTTCTTTAAGTTATTTATCATTTGTTTACAAGTTATTCAAAAACCTTTGACAAGTTTATTATAGGAAAATGTTTATAAAAAATCAAGGAGGAATGTGTCATATGAATGAAGCCACATTAAAAGAATTAAATCATTTAAAAACAAAACCAATGTTCTCGGTAAAGGATCCCATTAGTGCTTTAACTCATTTTATCGGTACGCTTGCTTCCATCATTGCCTGTCCACTATTACTATGTACAGCAGCATATAAGCAAGCGGATATGGTTACCATGATTTCTTTAGCCGTATTTGCTATCAGTATGATTTTATTGTATGGTGCTTCTACTGCTTATCATAGCTTTATTCTTCCAAATCGATGTGAGATTGTTTTGAAAAAGCTAGATCATATTTCTATTTTCTATCTGATTGCTGGTAGCTACACGCCAATCTGCTTATCTGTATTAAAGGGTAAGGAAGGATTTATTATGTTGGCAATCATCTGGTTATTAGCGATTGGCGGTACCATAATGAAGCTGCTTTGGGTTCATTGTCCAAAATATGTTTCTTCAATTGTCTATATTTCGATGGGATGGGTTGCTTTAATTTCTATTAAATCCATTATGATTGCCCTTTCTGTCAGTGGTTTCTTCTGGTTACTATTAGGTGGAATTTTATATACCATTGGTGGTGTTCTATATTCCTTCAATATTAAGATTAATGAGGATTGGGGCAATCACGAAATATTTCATTTATTTGTTTTAGCTGGCAGCTTCTGTCATTACATCATGATGCTACTATTTGTAGCGTAAAAAGGAGAAAATATGAAATCATCTATACTATTAGTTTGTTTACCTATTACAATCATTGCATCTATTGTTATTTTAAAAGAATTTAACAAAAATAAAGCTATTGTTGAGAATGATGATTTCATCATTATAGATGAAATTTAAAAAATGAAGTGAAAGACACTTCATTTTTTATAAACCTTTTAATGAATCGTTTTATTTTTTACGATACTCTAGTAAATCAGCAGGTTGGCAATCCAGAGCCTCACACATCTTTATTAAGGTTGAAATCTTGATTGCCTTAGCTTTACCTGTCTTTAAAATAGACATATTTGCTTGAGTAATTCCTACTCTTTCAGACAATTCTGTTAAGCTCATTTTTCTTTTTGCCATCATAACATCAATATTAAAGATGATTTCACCATTTAAAATTTCTTCTTCCATCATTGTCCTCCTAAATAGTTAAATCATTTTCTTCCTTTAACTCCGCTGCCTTTTCAATCATTGCTCCAATGACCTTAACAACAAATCCAAAGGCAAATCCAATAAAACAAATGATACATTTGATAATAACCATATAAATGTCACGGTCAAAATTACCAATATAGAATCCAATGCCTAAAACAGCAAAGTATACAATATCAAATAATGTTGCTGTATAAATATGATTAAAATGCTTTACATTTTCCTTATAAAAAATCTTATCCATTTCAAAGTTTTTCGCAACCATCCATACCTTGATTAAAACAAAGTAACAAGGAATGGCGGTAGTGTCATATAATAAGGTCCATAGTGAAACTAACTGTTGAGCCGGTAATGTTCCATTTTCATATAGATGATTACCGATAGCAGGAATAACATACCCATACATTCCTAATCCAAGTAATGCCATAATCACTACCATGATTTTTAATACTTTTGCAATATAACTATGACTCATTTTTCAAAACCTCTTTTAGATCAGAATGGTAATTGCTAAGGTGATACCTGTAAACAATATCCATATTCTAGAACAATCCTTATTTCTTAATAAATAGTATATCACACAAATACATCCTACCATTAGTACCGTTGTAAACCAGATGCTCTGATATCTTAATGGTGTAAAGCCATATATCGTAATATAGAAATAAATCTTTGAGAAATCAGTCAGAGCTAATAAAATACTTTCTAGCATTAATCCTATTGCTAGAGTCTTATTTACTTTATTATCAGCATTACTCTTTATCACAATCCATAGTAATAAAAAATTAATTGCCATAACCTTACATAGCTCAAAGAATCCACTTCTTGCATATTCTGCTATGGTATAGCCTTCTGCAACAGAACCAGAAACAATAATGCCAAATAAATAGTTGAATTGAAGTACCATAAAGATGATATACATTACATTGAAGAATCCTAATGTAATATTCCAGAACATAGCTGGAATTCTCTGAATTGATTTCAAGACGTTTTCTATTTTTTCAGCTACTAAAATCTTTCTTTCTTCATTGTTTTGACCAACACCAATAATCAAGCCATATAGATAGCTGGCAACAGGCATTGAAAATAGTGTTCTTATAACAATTTGACTGATAGAATCCAAATTAAACTCTTCAAAGCTCATTAGCTTTAAAAAACCTTCAAACAGATTCTTAAATTGTTCATTTACGGATGATAGTAGGCTGACTGAAAAGGTAAATAGAACTATAGCAATGATAAGTGCTATGAAAAGATAGACATATTGCGTATAATCTCTTTTTTCACTTTTTTCTGTTTTCACCATTGAAACAATATCCCCAGCCAGTAAAAATATATTACTGATAGGAATAATAAATGCTCCATAAATGCAATCGATCAAAAAATACTTTGAGCTAACGGATTTAATTAAGCCATTAGATACAGACATGATCCAATACACACAATAGCAATGAATAAATAATAAAATGAAAATTGAATTCCCCCATACCCTGACCATTGAAAATGATAGGATATAGGAATTCATTAAATAAGCGAACGCTGTAATATTGCACCAGAAGGTTACAAACCAAATCCAGGACTCCTTTACTCTATTCTTGTTTACTACTAATACCCAAGCAGTCAATAATGAAGCAAACAGTAAAAACTGTATTGTAACATTATTATATTCGCTAAAAAGGAATACACTTGTATATAAATATCCAGCTATTATTGCAGCAATAGCAGAGAACTGTTTTATACTTTTATCTAGCATATAAGTATCACCTCGTACACCTACTATAGCACTTGTTTTATCGTTTTACAATATGAAATATATCGTTTCACAATAATTTATTATTCTTTTTTATTAATTATTCGTCATTATTCAATAAACATTTAGAAAAAAAGAATCACAATCGTGATTCTTAGACAGTTCATTTTTAATTCATTAATTAATATGATACAACTAACTGCATTTTAAACTGCTCTTGTCCATATACAGCATGAGGAATATCCTTTGGCATAATTAAAGTTTCACCAGCCTCAAGATAGAAAACCTCATCAGCAACTGTAAATCTGCCCTTTCCTTCTAAAACAGTAACCATAGCATCGCCACCTGCTGCATGAGTAGAGATTTCCTCCCCCTTATCAAAAGAGAAAATTGTCATACTAACATGCTCATTCTGAACTAATGTTTTACTGACAACCTGTCCCTTCTGGTAGGCAACCTG
>DCGH01000047.1:833-1047 GCA_002315205.1 Erysipelotrichaceae bacterium UBA1783 | reverse complement strand
TTTAAATTTAATTTAACCTGTTTATCAATATTCTTATACATATTTCTCCTCCTTAAACCTTATCTATTCTTTATCTAATAATATTTTATATTAATTTACTCGTATTAACCAATTGTTTTGAATGAAAAAATAACAGCTGCTAATATTGTTCAGAAATTTATTGAAAGAACCCCAAAAATATGATAAGATATTTCACGTATTTGAGGGAGTAGTT
>DCGH01000047.1:349-819 GCA_002315205.1 Erysipelotrichaceae bacterium UBA1783 | reverse complement strand
GCACGCAAGTGTGATGAGGTTCAACAGCACGGTTAGAAATAACATGGCCCATCTTAAATAACAAGACTCAATACAGTGAATTGCTGTATTGAGATTATATTTTTAAAAAGTATCTCAGTTTCAGCAAACTGAGTTTTTTATTTATTAGGAGGATTATAATGAGTAATTATTATTTAAAGGACTCTAAAGAAGTGCTAAAGGAAATAGAAGCTTCTGAAGAAGGTTTAACTACTGAGGAAGCTAAAAAGCGTTTAGAAAAATATGGTAAAAACGCTTTAGATGAACCAGAAAAGAAAACGATGGTTCAAAGATTCATTGATTCCCTAAAGGATCCAATGATTATTATGTTATTAGTTGCTGCAGTAATTTCTACTGCTACAACCGTATATCAGAATGTAGCTACAGGAGCAAATGAATCATACGCAGATTTATTCATCATCCTATTTGTTGTAATTATTAATACAATTATG
>DCGH01000047.1:0-304 GCA_002315205.1 Erysipelotrichaceae bacterium UBA1783 | reverse complement strand
GCTTTTAAAGGAAATGACTGCTGCTACATCAAAGGTATTAAGAGATGGTCAGCAGATTGTTCTAAAGTCTGATGAATTAACTATCGGTGATGTTTTAGTTTTAGAAGCTGGCGATGCAATTCCAGCCGACTGTAGAATTCTAGAAAGCTACTCAATGAAGGTTGAGGAAGCTGCTCTAACAGGTGAATCTCTTCCAGTAACAAAGATTGTTGATTTATTAACATTAAAGGAAAATACATTAGATATTCCATTAGGTGATCGTAAAAACATGCTATACAGCGGTTCTACTGTTGTATATGGTAGA
>DCGH01000049.1:1839-5196 GCA_002315205.1 Erysipelotrichaceae bacterium UBA1783 | reverse complement strand
GATAGTCAGTTGTACAAATGTTACAAGCTAACTGCTTAACTAAAATCTGAGTAGGACCAATATCTGGAAGCTCACGATAACCAACGCATGCTTCATGGTCTTTCTTTAAATAACCGAATTTCTGTTTTGTAGGCATAAAATTATCCTCCCCTTATTATCTTTAATTATATACCACTGCGCATCATAATTATTTACATATTGTAAAAGACATAAAAAAAAGATCTTGTAAACAAGATCGTCACTAATTTTTTAGAATATCTAAACAATTAGGGTTCCTGCCCTCGCTTGAGGGCAGGAACAATTACCATAAGGTAAAAACGTTAATTGTTTGAGTTTTGTGTTTCTTTTAATTAAGCAATCTTTAAGATTGAAAGAACTAATGAAACAACGATAATACCTAATGCAATATTACCAACCTTATCAGTAACCTTAGTCATGATAATGTAAACGATAAATACTGCTAAGCATGGTAGCATACCAGGGAGGATCTTATCCATAACGCCCTGAATAGTCTCAGATGCTAAAGAGAACTTAACGTAGTTACCAGATAATGAACCCATCATCATCATACCGATAATAGCAGATGTAGAGATTAACAGGTTAACTAAGCCACCTTCGAACAATTTAGCAATAGATTCACGACCAAATCTGTAACCGATAGTAGTCATTAAGATACCTTCGATGTGCATAATGATTGAGAATGTAATAACGTCAAGGAATACACCAATAGCATTACCCTGAGAAGTATAAGGAAGAGCGATACCGATGAAGATATACTGTAAAGTAGACCAGTCAATTGTATCACCAACACCAGCCATAGGACCCATGAAACCAGTCTTAACACCGTTGATAGCAGTGTTAGCCTGTTCAGCATCCATAGCACGAGTGATAGCCTGTTCTTCTTCCATACCTAATGCGATACCTAATACTGAAGCACCCCATACACCCTGAGTGTTGAAGTACTGGTTGTGTCTAGTAAGAGCATCAGCCAATAACTGCTTGTCTTCAGGATTTGGATACATCTTCTTAAGAGCAGGAATGAAAGCGAAGCAAAGAGCTGGAGCCTGCATTCTTTCATAAGAATGTGGAGTTTCACAGCAGAGTGACCATCTAATGAAGAAACGAACAACGTCGCCCTGAGTTAAAATTCTTTTCTTTTCTGACATTTCAATATACCCCCTTATTTATTCTCCAAAGAGAGGAAGGCAATCATCAATGCTGCACAAATAGAGAATACTGCTACAGCCATTGTTGACAAGCTTAAGAACTTAGTCAAATAGAAGCCCATGATGAAGAAAGGAATATAAGTCGGCTTACCGATAACCTTAATAGTTAAAGCGAAGCCCATTGTTGGAAGTAAACCACCAGCAACTGATAAACCATGAGTTAACCAGTAAGGAAGGATAGCTAATACCTTTTCAACTAGAGCAGAACCGAAATAAATACCTAAGAATGTAGGGATTGCATACAATACCATAGTGAATACTGTAGACATAACGAATGCCCAAAGAGTAACACCAGCAGTATCAGCGTTTGCAGCACACTTATCAACCATACGAGCATTGTAACCCAATACTGTATAACGTAACTGCTGAACGATTGTACCTAATAAACCTACTGGAACAGCTAATGTTAAGCAAGTGTCAACATCCAAACCTGTAGAGATACCTACTGGAACAGCAACAGCTGCAGCAAGACCTGTATCAGATGGAGCATTTCCACCAGGAGCAACTAAGCCCATGTAAATTGACTGGATAGCACTACCAATAATAAGAGCCTGAGGAACATCACCATAAATAACACCATACATCATACAAGATGGAAGGATCTGTCTCCAAGCAGTAGCGTAACCCCAACAGCACTTAACCCAACCAAGGTATAGAGCTGCTAATAAAGCGCGTACCATAATTTCCTCCTAATTTAATAATTATTAAATTTTCTTGCTAATTTTTATAATTAATTCCGTGATAATTATAAAGTTTAATTTAAATTTTCTTGATTAGAATTTTGATGCGATATAATCCATATCGAACGGATCGTATTCTGGAATAATCTGCATAAATACTCTGACACCAGAGTCATTGATTTCTTTTAACTTACCAAACTCTTCAGGTGATAAGAATACTTCAGTAGTAATCTGAGTCTTACCAGGAGCAGATACCTGATTACCAATATTAACTAATGGTAGAGGGAAACCTGTCTTCCAGAGTTCGTATAAGTTTGCAGCATCTTTACAGATGATCATAGTCTTAGCTGTATTGAAGCCATCAGTGTCCCACATCTCTTTAGCCTTCTCAGCAGTTACCATAGTAACGTCGAAGCCCTTAGGAGCAGACATCTTATAGAAGTTAGCCATAAATGGATCAGCTGCTAAGTTCTTATCAACTACAACAACTGAAGTACAACCAACCTTCTTTGACCATTTAACAACGATCTGACCATGAATAATTCTAGTATCGATTCTAGCCCAAACAATTTCAGTTTTCATTAATAAATTCTCCTTTCTAATTAAGATTTTCTTTAATTGCCTTTAAGCTGCTCGTTCAGGTCAATTACTCCTTCACGAGCTGTGTTTACCACGGAACTAGCAAGTTCATCAGCACTCATGCCACAATCTAACATGGCAGAAGTTTCGATAATGAGCGGCAAGTTCATGCCAGTGATATGATGGATCTTATATTTCTGCATAATCTTTACAACAGAGTTGCAAGGAGAACCGAAATACAGATCTGAGAAGATAATATATTCTTCATCAGCACCCATTCTCTCAATCTCTGCTTCAATCTTGGCTGAGAAAGTATCGAGATCATCCTCAGGAGTAAGACCTAAAGCAACGACATTATCACCTACACCAGCGATCATTTTTGCAGCAGCTAAAGCGCCCTTTGCAAAATCACTGTGAGAAACAAGGATCATTTTCATAGAGTATTTACCTCCTTTCCGTCATATCTATGTGAATATCTTTTAGATATAATCACCGCTNNATCACCAATTGTGTTATTTTTGTGTGATTTTAAGAGTAAAAAAAAGAAAAATGAATAAAAAAGGGATTCTTACCTAGTTACGATTACAGCTGTTTAAGTGAATTGTATTTTTCATTTTTTTCTCTACGCTTATATTTTACCACCTTGTTATTTCAATGTAAACAGATTTTTAAAACGCTTACATTTCAATAAGGGGGCACTTTTTATTTTATCAGTTGCTACATCTATGTCAATATAAAAATATCTGTTATATTAAATTGGCATAATTAATAAAAAATCCACAGGATTACTGTGGATTCTTACATCATCTCATAAACCGGTTTTAAAGACTCATATACAGCCTCAAATAACGGCATCAGTTTCAGATACTTCT
>DCGH01000049.1:0-1833 GCA_002315205.1 Erysipelotrichaceae bacterium UBA1783 | reverse complement strand
ACTTCTCATGATTTTCCTTATTAGGAACAACCACGCCAATTGGCTTCATAAACTTCTCAACCGCATATTCATTTTCAAAAATACCAATAGCCATACCAGCCAGCACCGCAACACCAGCAGTCGCAGCCTCATCGGTATGTTCATACAGAACCAGTTCAACATCCATGATATCAGCCAGAATCTGCCTTGTGATATCACCACGTCCAAGACCACCTAAAATAGGAATTCTCTTCAATGGATAACCATGACTGCGTACCTCTTTTAATATCAGATTGACATTCAAACCAATACCCTCAATAACTNNCCGCTAAAGTTGCAACACCAGCCGTTGCAGCCTCATCAACATGTTCATAAATAATAAACTCAATATCCATGATATCCGCAAAAATCTGACGGGTAATCTCACCACGACCCATACCACCAACCAAAGGAATGCGGTTAGTAGTAATACCCTGCTTACGCAGATCCTGCAGAATAACATTGATATTCAAACCAATACCCTCAATAACTGCTCTGATGATATCCTCTCTGCTTGTTGTTAAAGAAATACCTGTAAAAGAACCCTTTGCTCTTGGATTATTTCTTGGAGCTCTCTCACCAGCAAGATAAGGATGGAACATAACACCATTACAACCAATTGGTGCCTTAGCAGCCTTTTCATTAATAATTGTATAAACATCCTTACCCGTAAGCTCTTCTTCAGCCTGCTCAGCCAAACAGATAGTATTCTTCAACCAGCTCAAAGAAGAACCCGAAGAAGCTGTCTGACCACCAAGTTTCTTTAGATTATCATCCCAGGCAATAATACCTGCTGAAGTACCCGCATTAAGATAACCATCACCCGGCTTAAACATATGAGCACCAATATTCATACACTGTGTATCACCCGAACCGATAACAACCGGTGTACCAGCTGCTAAACCACATTCTGTAGCCAGATCCTCACTGACACTGCCAACAATATCGGTACGCAAATGAATCTCCGGCATCAAAGACATATCAATGCCCGCAATATCACAAACCTCTTTTGACCACATTGTTCTTTCAACATTCATGAATGCTGTTGAACCAGCTGTCTCATTATTGGTAACCGCCACCTTACATAGTTTTAAGAGCAGATAATCCTGCGTACAAAATAACATCTTCCACGCTTTCTTAAAAAGCTCCGGCTCATGTTTCTTCAGCCACAAAGCCTTACATAAAGAACGGTCAGTACCCAAAATACCATTAGGACGTGAAGCAGTATACTCTGGTGGCAAAGCCCTGGAAATCTCCTCAGCCTCCACATAAGCTCTGGCATCCTGCCAGATTAGACAGCGATGTAAAGGATTCATTTCCTTATCAACCAGAAGGCAGTTTGGATTAGCGCCATCAAAGCCAATGACCGCAACATCCCTGTTATCCAAACCATCCAGCAGAATCTTATTAACTTTACAAAAAGCACTCCACCAGTCCTTAGGATCCTGCTCAACCCAGGAACCATTGGCATAATATGTTGGATAAGCAATTGTCTTAGTTCTCACAAAAGCACCATCAGTCGTAAACAGCGAAGCCTTAACACCACTGGTACCAAAATCATAAGCTAAAATATATTTCATAATTAACTCCAAAAAAAGAGGCAAAAGCCTCTTTTACATCATCTCATAAACCGGCTTCTGAGACTCATAGACAGCCTCAAACAACGGCATCAGTTTCAGATACTTCTCATGATTTTCCTTATTAGGCTTAACAATCTTAACTGGCTTCATAAACTTCTCAACAGCCGTCTGATCATCCCATAAACCAATCGCAATACCCGCTAAAGTTGCAACACCAGCCGTTGCAGCCTCATCA
>DCGH01000030.1:4634-16957 GCA_002315205.1 Erysipelotrichaceae bacterium UBA1783 | reverse complement strand
TATGGATTAATGCTGGTGTTGCTGCATTAAAGAAGTACTTAGATGGTAGAGAAATGCCAAAGTGTAACAGAATTGCCAATGCACAGAAGTGTATCAGAACCAATGATATTGAAAACGTTGGTAAGACTGCAAGACATCATACTTTCTTTGAAATGCTTGGTAACTGGTCAATTGGTGATTACTTCAAGGAAGAATCATTAAAGATGAGCTGGGAATTCTTAACATCACCAAAGTGGATTGGCTTTGATCCAGAAAGATTATATGTAACTATTTACCCAGATGATACAGAAGCTTATAGAATCTGGACAGAAGAAATTGGCTTAAATCCAAAGCATATCCTAAAGTCATATGATAATTTCTGGGAAATCGGTGAAGGACCATGTGGACCTGACTCAGAAATCTATTATGATAGAGGACCTGCTTATGATCCAGAGGGTATTGGAGAAGATTTATTCTTCAAGGAAATGGAAAATGACCGTTATGTAGAAATCTGGAACAATGTATTCTCTCAATACAACTCTGAAGAGGGTGTTGACAGAAAGGATTATAAGGAATTACCACAGAAGAATATCGATACTGGTATGGGCTTAGAAAGATTAACTTGCTTAGTTCAGGGTGGAGAAACAAACTTTGATACAGATTTATTCCAGCCAATTATCAAAGCTACTGAGCAGTTAACAGAAAAGAAGTATTCTGAAAAGGCTAATAAGATGGCTTACAGAGTTATTGCTGACCATATCAGAACCTGTACATTTGCTTTAGCTGATGGTGCTACTTTCTCTAATGAAGGTAGAGGCTATATCTTAAGACGTGTATTAAGAAGAACTGTAAGATATGGTAAGAAGCTTGGCATCAACAAGGCATTTATGTATAACCTGGTTCCAGTGGTTGCTGATAATATGATTGAATTCTATCCATATTTACAGGATAAGGTTCCTTATATTCAGAAGCTAGTAAAGGCTGAAGAAGAAAGATTCGCTACAACATTAACTGATGGCGAAAAGATTTTACAGGCTTATTTAGCAGAACATACTGATGAAAAGGTATTAAATGGAGACATGGTATTTAAGATGTACGATACTTATGGATTCCCAGTTGAATTAACTGAAGAAATCCTAGAGGAAAAGGGTATGATCTTAGATATGGATGGTTTCAATAAGTGTATGTCACAACAGAGAGAAAGAGCTAGAAATGCTAGAAGCGACGAACAGTCAATGGGTAAGCAGTCTTTAGATTTAATGAATTTCACAACTCCTTCTACATTTGTTGGCTATACTGAAGACCACAACACTTCTACTGTTGTTGGAATCTTTGTGGATGGTGATCAGGTAGAACAGCTAAATGAAGGCGAAGGCGATGTTGTATTTGCTGAAACATGCTTCTATGCTGAAAGTGGTGGACAGATTTACGATACTGGTATGATTACAAATGATTCAACAGTATTAGAGGTTGTTAAGGTAACTAAGGCTCCATTAAAGCAGCCATTACATCATGTAAAGGTTGTAAAGGGTGCTGTTAAGATGGGCGATACTTTTGATTTAGCTATCAACAAACAGGATAGAAATTATATTAGAGCAAACCATTCATCATTACATTTATTACAGGCTGCATTACAGAAGGTTGTTGGAAGCCATGTTCATCAGGCAGGTTCATTCAACTGTAAGGATTATGGCAGATTTGACTTCACTCACTATGAGAAGGTTACTGCTGAACAGCTAAAGGAAGTTGAAAGATTAGTCAACGAACAGATTGCTTTAAATGTACCAGTTATTACTGAATGCTTAGATATTGAAGCAGCAAAGAAGACAGGTGCTATGGCATTATTCGATGAAAAGTATGATGATATCGTAAGAGTAGTTTCAATGGGTGATTTCTCTAAGGAATTCTGTGGTGGTACTCATGTATCAACAACTAGTGAAATTGGCGTATTCAAGATTGTTTCTGAGGAATCAGTAGGTTCAGGTATCCGTCGTATTACTTCTAAGACAAGCTCTGGTGCTTATGCTGAATTCTTAGCACAGCAGCAGATGTTAGAAGGCTTAGCAGCTACATTAAAGCTTAATAGTGTAAATAAGGTTCCTGAAAAGATTGATACATTATTAGCTGATAATAGTGCATTACAGAGAACAATTGCTGAATTAAAGCAGAAGATTGCTGCAAGTGAATCTGAAGCAATTCTAAAGGAAGCAGTTGAAACTGATGGTATTAAGGTATTAATCAAGAAGGTTGAAATGGCATCTAATGAAGTAAAGCCATTAGCTGAGCAGCTAGTTGGTAAGCTACATGATGCTGTAGTATTACTATACACAAATAACGATGGTAAGGTAATGTTTGTTGCTGGATGCTCAAAGAGCGCTATTGAAAAGGGCTTCAAGGCTAGTGACATCGTTAAGAAGGCTGCAATGGCTTGTGGTGGTAATGGCGGTGGTAGACCTGACCTAGCAAGTGCTGGTGGTAAGGATGCTACTAAGATTAATGATGCTGTTAACGAAGTTAAAGCAATGTTAAATGTAAAATAGTCTTTCAAAATTTTCAAATTTAAAGTAAAATGTTAGTAAGGAGGTTCTAAGATATATGAATAATCAGAACACTCGTGTATTTAGTCAAGAAGAACTAAAGCAGGCTAATATTAAACTTATACTAACTCAGGTTGAAGCGGCTTTGACTGAAAGAGGCTATAACGCTAAAACACAGCTAGTAGGTTACCTGATTACTAATGATCCAGCCTATATCTCAAGCTATAAGGGCGCTAGATCATTAATTCAATCTGTGGACCGCAATGAGATTATTAAAGAGTTATTAAGAAGCTATTTATCAAATGACTAATTATTAATTTAAAATTAAAACATTGAGAGTCGCAATATGCGGCTCTTTAGGTATGATAGTTGAAAAGGAGAAAAGATTATGGATGAGAATACATTATTAGTTTATACAGCTGATGGTCAGGAAAAGAAGATGGATATTGTTTTTACCTTTGATCTAGAGACTTATGGCAAGCAATATGTTTGCTTTACAGATCCTGAAAATGAAGAATTAGGATGCTATGTAATGAGCTATAATGACCAGGGCGAACTATTCGCAATCGAAGATGATGCTGAATGGGATATGTGTGCAGAGGTTGTAGATGGTTACAACTCACAATTTGAAGAAGAAACTCAGGACTAAATCATGAAAAGCAGAAAAGGAAGCGTTCTTACAGTTATTCTTATAATCATTTTAGTACTGTTGGTTTTAGCTGCAGCAGCATTAGGTATTGGTTATAAATATTATAAGGACAATCTAAAGTCACCAAATCCAACAAATAAAGAAATTGCGTTCACTATTGAAGAAGGTGAAACAATGGATGAGGTTATTGCCTCACTATATCGTAAAGGCTTAATTAAAGATGACACTGTAGCAAAGATTTACGTAAAGCTTAATAAGATTAATGATTATTATGCAGGTAACTTTATCTTAAATACAGATAATTCAGTTGAGGATATTTTCAATGTTTTAACAGATATGACAAAGGCTACCAGAGAAGAGGTATTAGTTACCTTAACGGATGGTAACTGGGCAAAGGATTATGCTAAGGCAATTGCTAAAGCAACCAATCTGACATCTGTGGAAATCATGGATAAATGGAATGATGTAAATTATATCAATACATTAATTGATAAATACGATTTCTTAACAGAGGATATTCTTGCAAGTGAGCATTGCTTGCTGGAAGGATATTTATTCCCAGAAACCTATAGTTTCTATGCAAATACTACTGTAGAACAGGTAACAGAAATCATCCTAGCTGAAACTCAAAGAGTTTATGAGAAATATCAACAGCAGATTAAGGACAGCAAATATTCAGTACACGAGATATTCACTTTAGCTTCAATTATTATGTATGAAGCTGGTACTGAAGAGGATATGCTAAATGTATCAGGTGTTTTCTATAACCGTTTAAATGATGGTTGGAGATTACAATCATCTGTTACAGTCTGCTATGCTTTATATGAATATAATTCATGGACTGAATGTGAAGAAAAAACAAATACGCAATCAGCATATAACACATATCTGGTTGATGGTTTACCAGTTGGTCCAGTCTGCAATGGAAATGAAGCAGCAATAAATGCTGCAGTAAATCCAGCAGATAATGATTATTATTTCTTCATTGCCGATATCTATGGCAGTGGCAAAGTTATCTTTGCAAAAACATATGAAGAGCATCAGAGAAATGTAAAGAAGTACTTATATTAATAAGCTTAAGGAGATAGAAATATGAAAAAACCTGTAATTATCGGTATTGCTGGTGGTAGTGCATCCGGCAAAACCTCTGTAGCAAAAATGGTCGCAAAGGAATTTGAGGATACTAATTCAGTCGTAATTATTCGTCAGGATGACTACTATAAGGATCAGTCTCATTTAACTTTTGCTGAAAGAGTTAAGACAAATTATGACCATCCACTTGCATTTGATAATGCATTATTATTACAGCAGATTAATGAATTATGTGAAGGCAAAGCTATTGAAAAGCCTACATATGATTATGTAAATCATACAAGAAGTATCGTTACTGAAGTTGTTAATCCAGCTGAGGTAATTGTTCTTGAAGGATTATTCGTATTACAGGACGAAAACATCAGAAATATGTTAGATATGAAGCTATTCATTGATACTGATGCTGATGTCAGATTTATTAGAAGATTAAAGAGAGATGTTAGAGACAGAGGAAGAACTATCGAATCTGTTTGTGATCAGTATATGCAGACAGTTAGAGTAATGCATAATGCATTTATTGAACCTTCTAAGGTTTATGCAGATATCATTATTCCTGAAGGATCTCATAACAAGGTTGCAATGGATTTACTAATCACTAAAATTCTTTCTATTATCGAGCATAAGCTTGACAAAGATTGATTTTAATCAACTTTGTGATATAATACAACAGGTAGGAGTGTGCAATTATGGAAGAAAAGAAAAAAACCGTTGTTACCGAAGAAGGTAAGAAGGCGTTAGAAGAAGAATATGATCATTTAGTACACGTTGAACGTGCAGCAGTTATTGAAGAATTAAAAGCAGCTAGAGCTCAGGGCGACTTATCAGAAAATGCTGATTATGATGCTGCTAGAGATCATCAGGCTAGAGTAGAAGCTAGAATCAAAGAATTAGACTACATGCTTGAAAATCTTGAAATCATTTCTGATTCAAAGACAAAGGGCAAGAAGGTTGTTAAGCTTGGTTCAGTAGTTACTATCTTAACACTAGATGAAAATGAAAAGGAAACTTACTCAATTGTTGGTACAGTTGAAGCTGACCCAATTAATGGTAAGCTATCAAATGAAACTCCATTAGCAAAGGCTTTATTAGATCGTAAGGTTGGCGAAACTGTAACAGTTAACGTTCAGCATATGTATAAGGTAAAGATCTTAGAAATTAAATAAGGAACTTTCAATCAAGGAACATATTATATAGTATGAAAAAGCTATATTATGTGTTCCTTTTTATTATGCTTGCATTTGTAGCTGTACCTGAAAATAGTACAGCTTCTTTATTATCCTTAAAAAGCAATACAATTTCAGTTGAGGTGAAAGGAGAAGTAAAAAATCCAGGAGTATATACACTTCAAACAGGAAGCAGTATTGATGATTTATTAGCTATTGCTCAGCTAAATGATGAAAGTGATATCTCAAGTATCAATTTATCTTCCTTATTAGCAAATCATGATGTAATTGTTATTCCAAAAAAGGTGGAAACAATCAGAATATCAATTAATACTGCAGATAAAGAACAATTAGTTCAAATTCCTTCTGTTGGTCCATCTACTGCTGATAAAATAATCGAATATAGAGAACAAAACGGTCCTTTTCAATCTATTGAGGAGCTAACCAATGTCAAAGGGATTGGAGAAAAAAAGCTAGAAAAGATGAGAGATTATATTTGTTTATGAAATCGAGATATTTAATCATAGGTATTTTCTATATTCTGATTTGTATGATTGATAGCTTTAAGATAAGAATTGTTGCTGCTATAGCTTTGTCGATTCTTTTTCGTTATTTATTTACAGAGCTTAAAACAATTGTAGTGGAATGCTTCTTGGTTGTTTTAATTATAGCTTCAATTCCTTTGAATGCCAATTACTTTGGTAAAGGTCATATTTGTCAGATTAAAGATAATTATTGTATAGTAAATAACCATTTGTACTCAGTGATTGTTTATGGTTTAGATAATGCAAAGCTAGATGATGAAGTAATTATTAATTCAGAAATTAAAAAAATACATTCCTATAGTAATTTTTCAACAACAACATTTGAAAGCTATTGTAAAGGAAATAACATTGTTGGCCAGATTACATATGATAATTTTTCTATTATCCCAGCGACTCATTCTTTACGACAAAAGCTTTATGAAGGAAATGAATCGATTAATCAATGGGCAAATTCGGTATTGTTTGGTAAAGGAATTGCTGTAGAAAGTGAAAACAGCTATCTGGTATTTGCTTCTTCTATGCAAATATCCTTTTTTATTCATTTCATCAGAAAGCTGATATCCAAATATTTATATCCTAAAAAAACCTTACAGCTGACAATTCTGTTCACCTTTATACTTTCTGTCTTTTTTCATTTCAGCTATGGTTTTGTCAGAGTATTGATTGGATTAATCATAGAATATCTGATTAAAGACAGAAGAGATAAAGTAGGATTCTATATTATCGCATTATGCATATATCGCCCATATTATGTGAAAGCAATGGCTTTTCTTATTCCAGTAGGAATTAGAATACTTAATTTATTTAAAAAAGAGCAAAATATATTAAGTAATACAATGTATATCGTTGCTTTACAACTGTATTTTAATGGTTCTGTGGATGTGATAGAGGTTGTAATGTTTAAAATTTATCGCATTTTCAGTGGTATGATCTATATTTTGGCGATGATTGTTTCTCTCGTTAAAATCCCAATACCATTAGATAACCTTTTATATTGGTATTTGAATTCATTGGAACATGATTATTCATTGGTTGTTACTGGAAAGCCAGTATTGATTGTAATGATGGTGATTCTACTTCTTATATACCAATATAATGCATACAAAAGGTATAAATATGTTTTGTATTTTTTTATTGCTATAACAATAAGCTGTAACGCTTCGTTATTGTCACCAATTTATACTGTTACATTCCTTGATGTAGGTCAAGGAGATTGTGCCATTATTACAGAACCATTTTCTTCAGATTGTCTAATGATTGATGTCTGTGGCAATGTATATAAAGATATTGCCAAAGATATACTTGTCCCTTATCTGAATCAATCGAGCTTAAAAAGTGTAGAGGTCATCATATCTCATGAAGACTACGATCATTCTGGCGGTTTAAAACGACTGGTGGAGCTTTTTGATGTTGGAAATATTTATACCCTAAAGCAGCAATGTATTCAATTTCATCATTTAAACATTTTAGATCCGTTATATATGAATATCTATGAAGACATTAACGATAACTCTTTAATTTCTTATATTGAGATTAATGGATTTCATTTCTTGTTTACAGGGGATATTAGTTCAACAGTAGAGAAGGATTTGGTTGAACTGTATGATAGCTTAACTATTGATGTTTTAAAGCTATCTCATCATGGTTCAAATACTGCTAGTAGCGATCAGTTTTTCCGAAACTGTGCAGTTCGCTTTGGCATTATTTCAGTTAGCTATAATAATCGTTATGGTCATCCATCCGATGAGGTATTATCAAGATTAGAGAAGTATGATATTGATTATCTGAAAACATCTGATAGTGGTGCGATTCGTTTCTACATTTTTCATAAATTTATGATTTATCAAACTTCTAGAGGACAGTTTGGCTTGTTAGTCCAATAGTATGCTATAATAGTGATGGTGAAATTATGAATTATCTATTAACAGGTTCTGAATCATACAGATTAAATGAGAGAAAAAAGCAGATCATTAAGGATACGATTGGTAAAGATAATGATATGGCTATTTCTGTCTATAATGATATTGAAGGATTGTCTGTCGAAGCAGTGATTGACGATTGTACAATGCTTTCTTTCTTCACGGAAAAAAAGGTTGTTATCTATGAAAATCCGAGATTTATCAAGGTTAAAAAACAGCAGGAAAAGAAGGATCAGAATACTGATAAAGATGAAACTGTAAATAATGAATTGGAGATTTATTCTGAAAAGAAGGAAAGCTCTGAAAATGAAAAAGCCATTACAAAGCTATTGGATTATTTATCACAACCAAATGATGCTACAACATTAATTATTGTTGTAGATAAGGACTTAGGAAAAAATGCTGTATTTTCACGTTTGTCAAAGGTTATGCTACATGAGGAGTTTGCTAAGGTAAAGCAAGAGGAATTCCAGATTATTGTACGTTCTGATCTTCAGAAAAGAAACATCAGATTAGACAATGCATCATTAAAAGAGCTATTTAACCGATTACCATTAGATATTGAAAACTGGAAAAGAGAGTTAGAAAAACTGACATTATATCCAGAAAAAATAACTGTAGCTGTCATTAAAGAAATTGTCACTAAACCATTAGAGGACGATGTATTCCAGCTATCAAATGCTGTTATTAAAAGAAACCTATCATTAGCTCTTTCTATTTATCATGATTTATTAGTCAATGATAAATATGTTTCTATTCCATTAATTGGTTTATTGGCAGGACAATTCAGATTTATGTGTCAATGTAAAATATTACAGGAGCATAGATATAGTCTAAATGAGATTGCCTCAGAGCTAAATAACGTAAATGCTTATAGAGTTCAAATTACATTAGAGAATTCTGCTTATAATACCAGTAAGGATTATTTAAAATTATTAAATGATTTATCAGATTTGGATCAGAAAGTTAAAACTGGTAGAATTGATGCTGTGACTGGCGTTGAATTATTCATTATCAACGCTGTAAGGAGTTAATATGGAATCCTTGAGAGAATTATATCGAATTGGTCCAGGACCAAGTAGCTCACATACCATAGGTGTTCAAAATGCCTGCCTTTACTATCTTCAGCAATATCCCAATTATGAAAACTATAAGGTTCGCTTAACTGGATCATTAGCCTTAACAGGTAAAGGGCATATGTCGGATGCAATTGCCAAAAGTGTTTTTGGTGAACGAAATGTAGAAATAGAATTTAATTATCTTATTCAGGGAAAGCATCCAAATACACTTATTTTTAGCTGTATCGATGATGGTAATGAAGTAAACACTCTTTATATTTATTCAGTTGGTGGTGGTGCTATTCAGGTTGAAGGCATTAAAGAGCTGGTAGATCCAATGGTATACCCACAAACCTCTTTAGAGGAAATTATGAATTATTGTAAAGAAAACAATTGTTCAATTGTTGACTATGTCAATCATTATGAACCAGATGTTCATGAATATTTATTAACTGTTGCAAGGAAAATGTTAGCATCAGTGGATGAAGGATTACAAAAGGAAGGCATTCTTCCTGGTCCTTTACAGCTAAAAAAGATTGCTAAAGATATGTTTGAAAGCTGTAAAAAAGTAGATGATCCTGTTATAAAGGAAAAGCTATTAGTTTCTTCTTATGTTTATGCAGCAATGGAACAAAATGCTTCTGGTGGCATTGTAGTTACGGCACCAACCTTAGGAAGCTGTGGTATCCTAAGTGGATTAGTCAATTTCTACTATGACAAGGGATTTGATTATAATCAGCTTGCAGATGGATTAGCGGTTAGTGGTGTTTTTGGAAATATTGTAAAAACAAATGCTACAATTTCAGGCGCTGCTGGTGGCTGCCAGGCTGAGGTAGGAACAGCATGCGCTATGGGGGCTGCCTTTGTCAGCTACCTGGAAGGATTGAGTAATAAGCAGATTGAATATGCTGCTGAAATTGCGATGGAACATAATTTAGGATTAACATGTGATCCTGTTGGTGGTTATGTTCAGGTTCCATGCATTGAACGAAATGGTGTTGGTGTATTAAGAAGCCTGGATGCTATGGTATATGCAAAGTATCTTGGAGAACTAAAAGAAAACAAGGTTACCTTTGATATGATTGTTTCAACCATGAAATTAACTGGAAATATGATTCCAATGGAGCTAAGAGAAACATCCCTAGGTGGATTAGCAGAAACTGTTCCATTAGGTAACAAAACCATAAATTGTTAAAAGAGAAGTCTGAAATGACTTCTTTTTTGATTTAAAGAGAAATAAAAAAAGCCATTCAATGATGGCTCTTTTATGCTAAAGTATTCAATTAAATTAGTCTAAAGTGTTAACTAGCTTTGCTAAACGGCTCTTCTGACGGCTAGCATAGTTCTTATGATGAATACCATTTGTTACTGACTTGTCTAATTCTGAAACGCAAGCATTGAATGCAGAAACTGCAGCTTCCTTATTCTTTGCTTCAACAGCAGCTAAAACCTTCTTGATTGAAGTCTTTAATGTTGTCTTAAGCGCCTTATTGCGTTCATTAGTCTTTAAGTTAGTAACAGCACGCTTCTTCTGTGACTTGATATTTGGCATAAATTGCCCTCCTTAAATTCTTTTTGCTTTTCGCAAGGTTTATTCTATCAAATAGGTGTCTAAAAAGCAATAAAAAACTAAATGAATATTTAATTATTTTGCATTATTTTTAATTATATAAATTTCGTGTATAATGTTAAATGGTGATATATATGAATAAGATTAGAATTGTGTTTATGGGTACGCCTGTATTCGGCAAAGAAATACTAAGATGCTTAGTTGAAAATGATTATGAAGTAATTGGTGTGGTAGCACAGCCCGATAAGGCGGTAGGAAGAAAACAGATTATTACAGCCTGTCCTGTTAAGGAATATGCATTAGAGCAAGGAATTGAGGTTATTCAGCCAATTAATATCAAAGAGGATTATTCTCGAATTGTAGAACTGAATCCTGATTTAATTGTTACCTGTGCTTATGGACAGATTATTCCAAAGGCATTACTAGAATTACCAAGACTTGGTTGTATTAATGTTCATGCATCCTTATTACCAAAGCTTAGAGGAGGTGCTCCTATTCAGCATTCCATTATTGATGGATTAAAGGAAACAGGAGTTACCATTATGGAAATGGTAAGAAAGATGGATGCAGGTGCTATCATTTCTCAAGGAAAGGTAACCATTGAGGATAATGACACCTATGGTAGCTTACATGATAAGCTAATTGAGGTTGGAACAAAGCTATTGATTGATACATTACCTTCTATCATTGACCAAAGCTATGAAAAGGTAGAACAGAATGAAGATGAAGTAACCTTTGGCTACAATATCTCTAAGGAAGAGGAAAAGGTAGATTTATCAAAGGATTATGATACGATTTATAACCAAGTTAGAGGTTTAATCCCTAATCCATGCGCTTATGTTTTAGTTGATGGTAAAAAGGTTAAATTCTATGAGGTAGAGAAAACAGACATAACTGACAACAATGTCAATGGCACAATTGTCTTTGTTGGTAAGGAGCTTGGTCTTGTTGTAGACCATAGAGTTATTCTTGTTAAGCAGCTTCAGTTAGAAGGAAAGAGCAAGATGACTGCCAAGGAATTCAGAAATGGTGCTGGTAGAAACTGGGATAATGTTATATGCCAGTAAATAAAAAATTTAACGAATTTTTAATTAAATTCGCTATTATCTTTGCAGTTGCGATTTTAACTAAAATTAGATTTGGAGATTTTAGTTATTTTAACTNNCTATGTCAGTAAAAGATGTTGCGATTAATTTATTAAAGATGATTACTGTTGCAGTTTTATACGCAATGGTGGTTTATAACGAAGGCGCTTTTGCAACAATCAGCTTTTATTGTGTAGGTGTCATCCTTTTAATGAAGGATACAACTGCTGGCAATGCGATGTTACTTGGTGGTATTGCAGGACTTATCGGACAGGTCGTAAGAGGCGATACAAGCTTAGTATTAGTTAGTTTTATCAATGTGGCATTAATTAGCTATATCAACTGCTTATTGTCCTCTAGTAAGCTAGAAGCTCCTTATAGAGTAATGATCGTATGCGCAATAAATATGGCTATCTGTCTGATAAGCGCATCCATTATTTATGGCACTGAAATGATATTAGCCATAGTTAAATTTAAAGTAATTGAATTAGTTTTAGCATTATTTATTACAGATTTATTGTTGATTATTATTGCTAAATTAGGGAATAGGTAAAAGAATATGGATCAGAGTAAAATACGAAATTTTTCAATCATCGCACATATAGACCATGGTAAAAGTACCTTAGCAGACCGTATTTTGGAGCAGACAAATACAGTTGAGCAAAGAGAAATGGTTGATCAGATATTGGATGATTTGGATTTAGAGAGAGAACGTGGTATTACCAT
>DCGH01000030.1:740-4561 GCA_002315205.1 Erysipelotrichaceae bacterium UBA1783 | reverse complement strand
ATACCCCAGGTCATGTTGACTTTACCTATGAGGTATCAAGAAGCTTGGCAGCCTGTGAGGGTGCTGTTTTAGTTGTCGATGCAACACAAGGGGTTGAGGCTCAGACTTTAGCTAATGTTTATCTGGCAATTGATAACAATCTAGAGGTTATTCCTGTTATTAATAAGGTTGATTTACCAAGTGCTATGCCTGATATGGTAAAAAGAGAAATCGAAAATGATATTGGCTTAGATGCTTCTGAAGCTCCATTAATCAGTGCGAAGACTGGTTTGAATGTTCATCAGGTATTAGAGAATATTGTAAAATATGTACCAGCTCCTTCTGGTAATCCGAATGCTCCATTACAGGCATTGATCTTTGATAGCTATTATGATTCCTATCGTGGTGTCATTGCTGCAATCAGAATTAAAAATGGTACCTTAAAGGTTGGCGATACCATCAAGTTTATGGCTAATGGAAATAGCTATTTAGTTACCGAGGTTGGTATCAGATCACCAAAGGAAATTCAAAAGCAGCAGTTAGAGTGTGGCGAAGTAGGATGGGTAGCAGCTTCTATTAAATCGGTTAAAGATGTTAGAGTTGGTGATACTATTACAACCGTTGAAAATCCTGCTTTAGAGCCATTACCAGGCTATAAGACGATGCTTCCAATGGTTTATTGTGGATTATACCCAACCGACAATGCACGCTATGATGACCTTAGAGATGCCTTAGAAAAGCTTCAGCTAAATGATGCTTCCTTAGTATTTGAGGCAGAAACATCTCAAGCTTTAGGTTTTGGTTTCAGATGTGGTTTCTTGGGCCTATTACATATGGATGTTATCCAGGAAAGATTAGAGAGAGAGTATAATCTTGATCTGATTGCAACTGCACCATCTGTAATTTATGAGGTGGAGCTAACAAATGGAGATGTATTAAAAATTGATAATCCAGCATTAATTCCTTCTCAGCAAACCATTCAGAAAATTTCAGAACCATATGTTAAGGCAACTATAATGACACCAAAGGATTATATTGGTCCAATTATGGAATTGTGTCAGAACAAGCGTGGAACATATAAGGATTTAACTTATCTTGATGATACAAGATGTATATTAATCTATGATTTACCTTTAGCAGAAATCGTATTTGATTTCTTTGATAAGCTAAAGAGCTGTACGAAAGGCTATGCTTCCTTAGATTATGAATTAATTGAGTATCGCTCTTCTTCATTAGCAAGAATGGATATTCTATTAAATGGTGAGGTAGTGGATGCATTAGCAACCGTTGTTCATAACGATTTTGCTTATAATCGTGGCAGCAATATAACTCGTAGATTAAAGGAATTAATTCCACAACAGATGTTTGAAATTCCAGTACAGGCTTCTATCAATGGTAGAGTTATCGCTAGAACAAATATCAAGGCATATCGTAAAAATGTATTAGCGAAGTGCTATGGTGGCGATATTTCAAGAAAGAAGAAGCTACTAGAAAAGCAGAAGGAAGGAAAGAAGAGAATGAAGGCTGTTGGATCTGTAGAGATTCCACAGGAAGCATTCATGGCCATCCTATCTGTTGATGATGACAAATAAAAAGGGAGGCTTATGCCTTCCTTTCTTAAAAGGAGATAGTATGATTACAGAATCATTTGATTTATCAGAACCATTAATTAAGGTTGAGGATGTATATCCAGTAGAACCTTTTATTTCAGATACCTGTATTGTTTCTTTTTCTAAACTGATAAAAGATCAGGTTGTTGAGAAATTCAATATGAAGAAAATGAGTGAGGTGACTACAGCAGCATCTATTCATGATATTTATGTTTTTGAGTATAAGGGTAAGTTATTATTATATTATATGTCTCCAATTTCAGCGCCTTCCTCAGCAGCAGTTATGTATGAGGTATCACATAAGCTTAAGGTAAAAAACTTTATAGTATTTGGAAGCTGTGGTGTTTTAAACAAGGATGTATTTGGTAAACTGATTGTACCTACAGAAAGCTATCGTGATGAAGGAATATCTTATCATTATGCTGCTCCTTCAGATTATATCAAGATGGAAAACAGTGATAGAGTAGAAGAAGTATTTAAAGAAATCAATGTAGAGTATATTGCAGGAAGAAACTGGACAACAGATGCTATCTATATGGAAACAGTCAACAAGACCAATAAAAGGAAGTCTGAAGGCTGTAATACAGTAGACATGGAAGCATCAGGCTTACAGGCAATGTGCCAATTTAATCATTTGAATTTATATACTTTCTTTTTTACCTCTGATCTGATTGCAGATGGTAAATGGGAAAATGTTGTATTAGGTAAAAAACAAGAAAAACAGTATCAGAGAGATAGTTTTGATGTTGCTTTAGAGCTAGCGGTTAGAGTATAGGAGAGAAGTATGAAGGAAGTTTTAGATGTTATACAAAAAATGAGAATTTCAAGAGGCTGGGATACAACCGATACCTTAGCTATCCTAATCAAATCTGTTTCAATTGAAGCGGCTGAGCTTTTAGAAACAATTCAATGGGATGAAAAAAATCCAAATCTAGATGATGTCAAAGCTGAATTAGCAGATGTTTTAATGTACGCCTTATCTATTGCGATAGATGAAGGATGGGATGTAAAACAGCTGATTGAAGAAAAAATAGAAAATGTATATATGAGGTATCCAGAAAAAAATGATTAAAGGCTTATATGTTCATATTCCATTCTGCCGTCATATCTGCGGCTATTGTGATTTTGCCAAGTGCAAATATTCTACAACCTTAGCAGATAAGTATTTAAAGGCTTTAGAAAAAGAAATTTCTGAAATTAATCAGGAATCCTTTTATAGTGTCTATATTGGTGGAGGAACTCCAACAGCATTAGATTTAAGACAATTGGAATATCTATTCGAAATGTTATCCAGATTTGAAATAGAAACAGAATATACGATTGAAATAAATCCAGAAACATTTGATCTGGAAAAAGCAAAACTTTTAAAAAAATATGGAATTAATCGTGTTTCAATTGGTGTTGAATCCTTTGATGAAAAGCTGTTAGAGCATATGGAAAGATCGCATAATCTAAAAGACATTGAAAATACCTTTAGCTATTTAGATGAGGTAGGGATTAAAAACAGATCTATTGATTTAATGTATGGCTTTAATATTCAGAGTATGGAAGGATTATTATCAGATTTGAAAAAGGCAGTCTATAGTGATGTAACTCATATTTCTATTTATGATTTAGAGGTTTATCCTCATACCAGCTTTGGTATAAAGAAATATGAGAAATGTGATAGTGAATTAAACGATATTATGTATGAGACAATAATAGATTATTTAAATTCACACAGCTATAAGCAATACGAGACAAGTAACTTTGCTTTTGGAAAATACCAGAGTAAGCATAATCAGATATATTGGCAGTATTATGATTACTTAGGGGTTGGTTTAGGTGCTTCGGGTAAGATTGGATTCTATCGCTATGACAATACCAAAAACTTTGTAGAATACCTGAAAGGCAATTATAGAGAGAATGAAATCAGACTTTCCTATGATGATGTTCGCTTTGAAGCAATTATGATGAATTTACGAATGAATCAGGGGATAGACATTAAACTATATAATCAGCGATTTGAGACAGATTTATTAGAAAAATATGCTTCAGCAATCAATAAAAATATCAAAAAAGGATTGTTGGAAATCAAGGATGGATACCTAAAAACAACGGAAAAAGGAATATTAATTTTAAACGATATTTTAGTTGATTTTATGGATTAATTAATGTAAAATATTAATGCTTTCAGACTGGGTCTAGTCGAGTCCTCGACGCTTCACGCGGTCTGTTAGGTCAAATTAGAAA
>DCGH01000030.1:315-645 GCA_002315205.1 Erysipelotrichaceae bacterium UBA1783 | reverse complement strand
AGGTTCACCAGAAGTACAGGTTGCAGTATTAACAGCTAATATTAACAGATTAACTGTTCATTTAAAGGAACACAAGAAGGATTTCCATTCATACCGTGGCTTAAGAATGATGATCGGTAAGAGAAACAGCTTATTAGCTTATTTACGTAACGAAGATATCAACCGTTACAGAACTCTAATCGAACGTTTAGGTTTAAGAAAGTAATCGAAAAAGTTGTGCAGATAGCACAGCTTTTTTTATGCAAGCTATTTGTATTGTACTGGATTTGTTTGTTAAGATATTGAAAAGAGGTGTTTGTATGGTGAAAGCAGTATTATTTGATTTGGATG
>DCGH01000030.1:0-161 GCA_002315205.1 Erysipelotrichaceae bacterium UBA1783 | reverse complement strand
GAACCTAAGATGCATCCAGATGATGATAAGGAAAAGTTTAGAATAGAACATCGAGCAGATCATCAGGCAAAAAGAATGCAGATGCCTTTTAAAGATATTATCTTCGATGATACTGTTACAACATTACAGATTCTAAAGGATAAAGGGTATAAGTTAGCTTT
>DCGH01000046.1:3670-7472 GCA_002315205.1 Erysipelotrichaceae bacterium UBA1783 | reverse complement strand
GCTGTAAATGAGCAGGGAAACGGCTTAATGCCTGTGAATAAGGTAATACTGTTGTTGCAGCATAGCCCTGTACATTTCTTTCATAAACACCAATCATTGCATCAAGCATATCTGGGTTTTCTAATAGATTAGGATTTGTTGCTAAAGCATCCTCTTCAGCAGCACCTTCTAAAATCTGAGCAAATACCTCAGGACCGAATGCTAATGATAATACCATACCACCTACAGCTGAGCTTGCAGAATATCTTCCACCAATGAAATCATCCATAAATGCAGCACATAAGTAATCCGTACCCTTTGCCATTGGAGATGTTTCAGATGTTACACAAAGCATATGCTTATTTGGAGTTAAGCCTGCTTCTACTAAAGCGTTCTTAACAAATGCTTCATTTGTTAATGTTTCAAGTGTTGTACCACTCTTAGAAACAACAATGAATAATGTATGAGCTAAATCAACTGAAGCTAATACTGCAGCAGCATCATCAGGGTCAACATTTGAAATGAACTTAGCTGATAGCTTTAATGTGTTATTAGCCTTTGCCCAATTTTCTAAAGCGATGTATAAAGCTCTAGGACCTAAATCAGAGCCACCAATACCAACCTGAACAACTGAAGTGAACTTTTCACCATTTTCATTAACGATTTCACCTGCATGAACCTTATTTGCAAAATCTGCACACTTAGCCTGCTGAGCGATATAGAATTCTCTCTTATTTACACCTTCAAAGTAAACATTTTCACCAAGCTGCTTTCTTGCTAAATGATGTAATACCATTCTGTTTTCACCAGTATTTACATATTCACCATTATATAAAGCCTTGAACTTTTCGATTAATTCAGCTTCCTTTGCTAAATCAGCTAAGGCATTTAAAACCTCTTCATCTACCTGCTTTGCAGCATAGTTATATGCTAAGCCAGCAGCCATTTTTGAGCTGTATTCCTTTACTCTTTTTGCACCATTATCACCAGCTAATGCTTCCTTAACGTTTACCTTGCCCTTTAAAGCCTGTAACGCGCTATATGAAGATAGTGTATCTAAATTTTTCCAAGCAACCATAGAATCCTCCTTTTGCTTTTTATTCAACATACTTGAATATTATACTAAATATTCTTTGAAATATAATAACTATTTTGATAAAAAGAGGATATTTCTTTATTCAAATATCCTCTAAATTGTTTGATTAAGCTCTTAATGAAGCATTTAGCTTTCTTGAAAGCTGATCTAATACCTGAGAATGTACTGGCATAATATCAGTTTCTGATAATGTCTTATCATTTGCCTGATATACAACAGAAACAGCAACACTCTTATATCCTGCTTCAACGCCAACACCGCGATATACGTCAAAGATTTCAACAGACTTTAATAAGCTTGAGCCAGCCTTCTTAATTGTTGAAACGATCTGTTCAGCAGTAACCTCTTCCTTAACAACTAATGCTAAATCATAGAATACAGCAGGATACTTATTGATTGCAGCAAACTTAACCTTGCCAGCCTTTTCAGCGAAAATACCAGTTAAATCTAATTCTGCTAATACTGTATCCTTAATATCATACTTCTTATTGCATAATGGATGAGTATGACCAATCACACCGATTAGCTTTTTGCCAAGGTAAACCTCAGCACTCTTATTTGGATGTAACATATTCTTGCCTTCCTTAATAGGCTTGAACATGATTCTCTTTTCATCATAGCCAAACTTATCTAGGATTGTTAATACTAAACCCTTTACTGAATAGAAGTCATTCTTCTCTACTACTGACTGCCATTTTGAATGAGAAGTATTAGCTGATAATGCTAATGATAAATGTAATGCTTCAGCACCTTCGTCATTATAAACATTAGCAGTTTCGAATAACGCATATTCATCATTACCTCTAGCAACATTGTATGAAACAGTTTCTAGTAAAGATGGTAATAGAGATGTACGGAAATATCTTCTATCCTCACCCATAGCATTAGCAATTCTTACTGGAGTACCAATAGATAATACACCCTCAGCATTCTTTGCTTCAGAAACTAATGAATAAGTTCTAACCTCTGAATAGCCATTACCATTTAGCATCTGCTGTAAAACTCTAGTCTGCTTGCCATTTGTTGCATGAGAAGCCTGAGTTGTAGGCATATTTGGTAATGTAGAAACGATATTGTCATATCCTAAAATACGGATAACCTCTTCAGATAAATCCTGCCAGATAGAAATATCAGTTCTATAAGAAGGAATATGAGCAACAACAGTATCACCATTTAATTCAGGTTTGAAGTCTAATCTCTTTAATACATCAGCAATCTGTTCATTAGAGAAATTAGTGCCTAATAAACCATTGATCTTAGCGCAGCTTGCTTCTACTGTTACTGGACTATAGCCATTAGAACCATATACAACTGTTTCTTCAACACCTGAAGCATTTGCTAAATCAATTAACAGCTGAATGCTTCTTTCAGTAGCCTTCATACCTGCCTCTGGATCAATACCCTTTGCAAATCTTGTAGCAGCTTCAGTTGCTAAGTCTAATCTTCTGGCAGTATTTCTGATGCATACTGGATTGAAGATTGCAGCTTCAATAATGATACCCTTAGTTTCTTCATCAATCTTAGAGTCATCGCCACCCATGATACCAGCATAACCGATAGCCTTACCTTCAGTTGTAATCATGATATCCTCTTCAGTTACCTTATAGTCAATACCATCTAATGCCTTGTAATATTCATCTAAGCCTGTCTTAACAGTAATTTCCTTTGCAGGAATCTTAGCTAAATCATAGAAGTGTAATGGCTGACCAGTTTCAAGCATAACATAGTTAGAAATATCAACTACATTGTTAATAGCCTTAACACCAGCAGCATGAAGCTTATCCTGTAACCATTTTGGTGATGGTGCAATTTCAACATGGTTGATGACTGTACCAACGAATGTAGGACACTTTTCAGTTTCACTAGTAACCTTTAAAGTGTTTGCTGTCTTTGTTGTTGTATAGCTATAATCAGGAAGATTTGCTGGCTTATTTAAAATCGCAGCAACATCCTTTGCTAATGACCACATACTGTAGCAGTCAGCTCTGTTAGGTGTTAATCCTACGTCAAAGATAGTATCATCAATACCTAAATAGCCTAAAACGTCTGTATTACCGATCTCAGCATCCTCTGGTAAAATTTCAATACCAGCAAGCTGAGCTTCTGTTAAAGTCTTCTTGTCTACACCTAATTCGAATAAGGCACAAATCATACCATTTGATTCTTCGCCTCTTACTACACCACTCTTGATTTCTCCACCAGGTAAAACACAGCCAGGTAAAGCAACGATAACATTCTGACCTTTAGCAACATTTGGAGCGCCACAAACGATCTTTCTGGCAGTTTCTTCACCACAATCAACTGTGCAGCAATGTAAATGATCTGAATTTGGATGCATTTCGCATGTTAATACCTTACCAATTACTAGCTTAGTAGCATAAGCCTGCTTTTCGCTGCCTTCTACCTCTAAGCCACCCTTAGTCATAGCTAAGGCTAAATCTTCAGGTGTAACATCAGATAAATCAATATATTGTTTTAACCAATTATATGTAACTCTCATTTTTACTTCCTCCAATTAATCGAAACGCTTATAAGTATCTAAGAACTGAATGTTATTGTTATAGAAGTTACGGATATCATCGATACCATACTTAAGCATAGCAACTCTTTCAACACCGACACCAAATGCGAATCCAGAATACTTAGTAGAGTCAATTCCAGCCATGTCTAATACATGTGGATGAACCATACCAGCACCTAAAATTTCAATCCAGCCTGTTCCCTTAC
>DCGH01000046.1:0-3617 GCA_002315205.1 Erysipelotrichaceae bacterium UBA1783 | reverse complement strand
CTGAAGGCTCAGTGAATGGGAAGTAAGACTGTCTTAATCTTAATTCTCTATCCTTACCGAACATACTTCTAGCTAATAGCTCTAATGAGCCCTTTAAATCACCGAAGGTAATATTTTCTCCAACAACCAATCCTTCAATCTGAATGAACTGGTGAGAATGAGTTGCATCGTCATCATCCTTACGATAAACCTTACCAGGACAAACTACCTTAATAGGTAAATTGGCAGCACCAGCATCTAATGCTCTCATCTGAATAGCAGTAGTCTGTGTTCTTAATAATCTGGTTACATCAACATAGAATGTATCCTGCATATCTCTTGCTGGATGATCTGCAGGGATATTTGCTCTTTCGAAATTCCACTTGTCTAATTCAACCTCTGGTCCATAAACAATGGAATAACCCATATCCATGAAAATATCTTCAATTTCCTGCTGAACAATAGTTAATGGATGTAAAGTACCATACTTCTTCTTGTTGGCTGGTAAAGTAATATCAATCTTGTCATTTTCAAGCTGAGCAAGCATTTCCTTTTCCTTTAATTCAGCAATCTTCTCACCGATTAAAGCTTCAGTAGACTGCTTTAAGCTGTTTACTGCCTGACCAAACTCTCTCTTCTCTTCCTTAGCAACATCCTTCATCTGCTGCATAAGTGCGGCAATCTGGCCCTTCTTTCCTAATAGCTCAATACGGATTGATTCAATAGTAGGTAAGTCTTTAGCATTGCCAATTTTTTCTGTGAACTCTTTCTTTAGAGCTTCCCAATTCTGTGACATAATCTTCCTCCTAAAAATAAAAAAACGTCCAATTTAAGGACGCAATAATTCACGTGGTACCACCTTAGTTAATACTCATTAATGCTTTAACGCAGCGACTACGGGATTGATTAGATCCACTCCAAGGTGAATTCATACTGGCATATTAGAAGGATTTCACCAATTACCTTCCTCTCTAAAATACGCTTTAAAAGTACTACGTTCCTTATCAACGTGTTGATATCATTATAACAATATTTTAATATAATTCAATCACTTTCTACTTTCTGATTAATTTCATTGTAAAAGAGTTGGAAAGAGTTTAAAATCATTATTGTTTTGGAGGCTAAGATGAAACAGAATTCTTTAAGCGATTTAACAAGAGGAAATCTTCCTTTACAGATATTATTGTTTTCAATACCATTGATTATCTCGAATCTGCTTCAGGTTCTTTTTAATCTTGCTGATATTTCAGTCGTTGGATTATTTGCTGGAAGTGATGCCTTGGGTGCTGTTGGTTCAACAACTACATTAGTTACCCTATTCACTGCCGGATTAATTGGATTGGCTTGTGGTATTAATGTTTTAGTCGCCCAATATATCGGCACCAGAAATGAAACAGGCATTAAAGAAATCGTTCATTCCAGCTTTGTTGTTTCAATTGTCATTGGCATTATTTATTTAATTTTAGGTATCACTATTTCTAAACCAATATTACTTATTTTAAATACGAAAGAAGAGCTTTTAGATTTAGCACTAGTTTATTTAAGAATTTATTTCTTAGGTATGCCTTTTCTAGCCATCTATAATTTTGGTAATGCTGTTTATTCTGCAAATGGGGATACGAAAAAGCCATTAATCTTCTTATCGATTGCTGGTGCATTAAATATTGTTTTAAATCTATTTTTTGTTATCTGTATAAAGCTATCCGTCGTTGGCGTTGCTTTAGCCAGCTGTATTTCTCAATTTGCCAGTGCAGTATTAATTATCTCTTCTTTAATGAAGTCCAATGATAACATTAAGCTGACATTCAATTTAGAGTATGTAAAATTCTATCGAATTGAAAAGATTGTTCGTTTAAGCTTACCAGCTATGTTTCAGAATATGATTTTCCAGATTGCCAATCTGTTTGTTCAAAAAGGTATCAATGCCTTCCCTACAGTTTATGTCAAAGGAAATTCCGCTGCAATGAATGCTGATAATATTGTTTACTGTACGATGGATGGATTCTATATTGCCTGCGGTAGCTTTATTGGACAAAACCTTGGAGCAAAAAATAAAAAGCGTATATTACAAAGCTACTTTATTTCCTTAGCCTATGCCTTTGTTTCTGCTTTAATTATTGGAGGTGGCTTAGCATTATTAGGAACAAGATTTTTAATGCTATTTACTTCCGAGATTGAAGTTGCTGAAGCTGGCTTAACCAGATTAACTATTATGGGTTTATCTTATTGTGTCAGTGCCTTTATGGATACAACGACCGCTGCTTCCAGAGGTCTTGGCTTTACAGCTATTCCAACAATATTTGTTATTATCGGTTCATGTCTATTTAGAATTTTCTGGGTCGAAACAGTATTTGCTTATTTCCAGACAATAAAGTCATTATATCTACTGTACTTTTTCTCCTGGATATTAACATCCCTTATGCAGATACCATATTTTGCCTATGTTTATAAAAAGAGTGTCAAGGATATCTAATTGCTATCCTTTCCTTTTATGATAGAATATTAGAGAGGTTTGTTTTATGGAAGAATGTACAATTGTTGAACTAAAAGAAACAATATTAGCAGATAACGATGCAGATGCTGATAAATTAAGAGACCAGCTGAAGGAAAAAAAGATTTGTCTATTAAATCTGATGTCTTCTCCTGGTTCTGGTAAAACCACTACTCTTTTAGCCTTAGATCCGTATTTAAAAAAGGAATTCACTTGGGGTGTAATGGAAGCAGATATTGATTCAGACGTTGATGCTAAAACACTATTGGCCGCTGGTATCCCAGCTATTCAGCTTCATACAGGTGGTATGTGCCATCTGGATGCAGATATGACCAGACAGGGATTAACTGCCTTTAATAGAGATGATATGGATTTTATTGTTTTAGAAAATATTGGAAATTTAGTATGTCCTGCTGAATACGATACGGGTGCACAAATCAATATGACTATTTTATCTGTCCCTGAAGGAGATGATAAACCAATCAAATATCCTTTAATGTATGAAGAAAGTGATATTTTAGTCATCAACAAAATAGATGCTTTAGAGGTATTTGATTTTAATAAGGAAATCGTTGAAAAATATGCTAAGCTAAGAAATCCTAATATTAAGATTTTCTATCTCAGTGCCCTGACTAATGAAGGTGTTAAGGAGCTATCTGAATACTTAATTGAGAAAATCAAGGAGGTAAACAGCTAATGAGTGAAGTTAAGATTATAAAAATCAATGAGAATGTATTTGCCAGAAATGATGAAACTGCTGAATATATTCGCACAAAGCTAAAGAATCAGAAAACATTATTTTTAAACTTTATGTCTTCTCCTGGTTCAGGAAAAACCACAACACTGTGTCAGACAATCGACAGATTAAAGGGCCAATTGACAGTGGGTGTCATGGAGGCTGATATCGATTCAGATGTGGACGCAGCTACAATCGTAGCCCAGGGTGCAAGAGCTATTCAGCTACACACTGGCGGCATGTGCCACCTTGATGCAGACATGACCCGTCAGGGCTTGAGAGAGCTTGGCACAGATGATTTGGATTTGGTTTTTTTGGAAAACGTTGGCAATTTGGTATGCCCAGCAGAATTTGATACTGGTGCTTCAAAAAATGCCATGATTCTTTCTGTTCCAGAGGGAGATGATAAGC
>DCGH01000109.1 GCA_002315205.1 Erysipelotrichaceae bacterium UBA1783 | reverse complement strand
TGGTAATATCTTTGAGGTTCAGATCAGAACTGAGGAGATGGATCAGATTGCTGAAATGGGTATCGCTGCCCATTGGTCTTATAAGGAAGGTAAAAAGTATAATTCTGTTTCAGAACAGAAGGAAATTGAAAACAAGCTAGGTTGGTTCCACGATATGGTTTCTATTATGGATGAAACAAAGCTGGAGCATCCAACAGAGTTTATGGATCAGATTCAGAAGGATATCTTTGAGGCAAACATTTATGTTATGTCTCCAAAGGGCAGAATTATTGAATTACCAAATGGTTCAACACCACTAGACTTCGCTTATAGAATTCATACAGAGATTGGACATCAGACTGTTGGTGCAACAGTTAATGGTGTACTGGTTCCGCTTTCCACTAAGCTTAAGACTGGTGATGTTGTTTCAATGAGAACCTCTAAGCAATCTGCTGGTCCAAGTGAAGACTGGATTAAGATTGTTAAGACTGCTACTGCCAGAAATAAAATTAAAGCATTCTTAGTTAAAAAGGAAAATGAATCAAGAGCAGAGGATATTGCCAGAGGTGAAAAGATTCTTCTTGAGGAATTAAAGAAGAGAAATTTGGATGAGAAAACTTATTTTGATAAGGGAAAGATTGAAGGTATCTGTGCTCAGTTTGGCGTTAATAACTATAATGAATTGATGTATGCCATTGCGGTCAAATCTATTTCATTAATTCAGTTTGTTGAAAGATTAACAAATACCAAGGTTAACAGCTTTGTTGATAATGAAAAACTGACAGAAATGTTCCAGCAGAGAACGGTAACCCAGAAAAAATCATCAAGTGGTGGTGGGGTAATCGTTGCAGGTATTGATTCTATGAAGGTTTCATTAGCTGGCTGCTGTATGCCAGTTTATGGTGATCAGATTGTTGGATATATTACCAAAGGATTAGGTGTTAAGGTTCATCGTCATGATTGCCCAAATATTGCAGGAGCAACAAGATTAATAGATGTTGAATGGGAAGATGATGCATCGAATAAGCAGTATGAGGTATGGATTAAGATCTCTGCTTATGATCGTAACTATCTAATTAGTGATATTGCAACACTATTGTCTCAATATAAGGTATCCATTTTAGGTATTAATTCAGAGGTTAATTCAGAGTCATTAACCTGTGATGTTGACTTAAAATTTAATGTTAAGGATATCACCCATTTAGAGCTGATTATTTCGAATTTAAAGAAGATTAGTTCGGTAATTTCTGTCACTCGTACAATTAAGTAAAATTGAATTGCCTTAGCAATTCTGATGTGATAGAATACAAAGTAGATTCGTTGAAAAAGAGAATCGTTAAAGTCTTATCAACAAGAGAGGAAGCGTTTGGTGAAAGCTTCTGGTAAAGGGTTAACGGTCAGACACTTTGGAGAATTCCCTTTGAACTGATAGTAGGAGGGAACGTATGACGGCGTTAACGTGTTGAGAAGCAATTAAGGTGGCACCACGCAATTACAAGCGTCCTTATCGATAAGGACGCTTTTTATTTTATTTAGGAGGAAAAAAGTATGGCAGATGCAAAGTTTCAGATGCCTAGAGGAACACAGGATATTCTAGGTAGCGATGTTACATTATGGCAGCAATTCGAAACCATTGTTAAGGAACAGTGTCGTCGATTTGGTTATAAGGAAATCAGAACACCAATCTTTGAGCATGCTGAGGTTTTCAAGGGTGAAAATGACTCAAGTGATATGGTGAATAAGGAAATGTATTTGTTCAAGGATAATGGTCAAAGAGAGCTTTCTTTAAGACCAGAGGGAACAAAGGGTGTAATCAGAGCCTTTGTTGAGCATAAGCTTTATGGCAGCGCAGATTTCCCAGTAAAGCTATTCTATCTTGGCCCAATGTTCAGATATGATCGCCCACAAAAGGGTAGATATCGTCAATTCAATCAGTTTGGTATTGAAGCAATTGGTGCAAGAAGTCCAATGATGGATGTGGAAGCCATTGCTTTAGGATATGCGATTACTAAGGCTTTAGGAATTGAAAATGTTGTTATTTTAATTAACACATTAGGAGACAAGGAAAGTCGTGATAACTATCGTAAGGCATTAGAGGAATACTTTGAACCATTCCTTCCATCATTATGTGAGGATTGTCAGAGAAGATTCCAGCAGAATCCTTTAAGAATCTTAGACTGTAAGGCAGACAAGGAAAATCCATGTATGGCTAATGCACCTAAGTGTAGAGATTACTTAACTGAAACCAGCAAGGATTATTTCCAGCAGGTAATTAAGGGATTAGATGATTTAGGTATTCCTTATCAGATTGAGGATCGTCTTGTGAGAGGATTAGATTACTATACAAACACAGTATTTGAGGCTGTACCAGTATTTGATGGTGGACAGCAGTCAACTGTATTTGGAGGTGGCCAATATGATGGCTTAGTGAATTCATTCGGTGGTGGTGATTTATGCGGCGTTGGCTTTGGTATGGGTGTTGAAAGAATGATTTCCCTTGCAAGCGAACAGGGTAAGCTATTACCAATTGAAAATGGCAGCGATGTTTATGTGATTTCTTTAGGTAATGTTTCTACCTATGGTGCAAAGATTACAAACACATTAAGAGATGCTGGTTATGCTGTAGAAATGGATTATTTATCTAGAAGCCTAAAGGCACAGTTTAAGAGTGCAGACAGATGTAAGGCGAAAGCAATTGTTATTGTTGGTGAGGATGAAGCAAACAATAATATGGTTCAGATTAAGGATACAGCAAACAGAACACAGAGCACAGTAGCGTTCGATCAGCTAACAGAAGCTATCGGTGCTATTGTTAAATAGGAGGATTAAGGTTATGAGCAGAACACATGTAAATGGTGAATTAAGATTAAGCGATGCTGGTAAAAGCGTTACACTAATCGGTTGGGTTGCTAAAAGAAGAAATTTAGGTAGCTTAGTATTCATTGACTTAAGAGATAGAACTGGTATTACTCAGGTTGTTTTCGGCGAAGAACTAACAGAAGCAGTAAAATCAGTAAGAAGCGAATATATTTTAGAGGTTTCAGGAACTGTTTTAGAAAGAGAAAGCAAGAATCCTAATATGCCTACTGGTGATATTGAGGTTAAGGCTGAAAAGGTTACTATTATCAATTCAGCAAATCAGACACCTTTCATTATTGCCGATGATACAGATGCTTTAGAGGATACAAGATTAAAGTATCGTTACTTGGATTTAAGAAGACCTGTATTACAGCAGAAGCTATTTACTAGAGCAAAGATTGTAAGAGCTATGCATGAATACTTGGATAATGATGGCTTTATTGAAGTAGAAACTCCAATTTTAGCTAAGTCTACACCAGAGGGTGCTAGAGACTATTTAGTTCCTTCAAGAGTACATCCGGGATCATTCTATGCATTACCACAGTCTCCTCAGCAGTTTAAGCAGCTATTAATGGTTGCTGGCTTTGAAAAGTATTATCAGGTTGCTCGTTGTTTTAGAGATGAGGATTTAAGAGCAGACAGACAGCTAGACTTTACTCAGCTTGACCTAGAGGTTTCATTCATGTCACAGGATGAAATTCTAACTATGGGTGAAGGCTTATTAAAGTATGTTATGAAGCAGGTAAAGGGTATTGATGTTCAAACTCCGTTCCGTCGCTTCACCTATAACTATGCTATGAATACTTATGGATCAGATAAGCCTGATACAAGATTTGGCTTAGAGTTCCATGAATTAAAGGAAGTGTTCAAGAATTCTGAGTTTAAGGCTTTTGAAGAAGGATTAGGTCCTAAGGGTGTTATCAAGGCTATGGTTGTTGATGGTGCTGATAAGTTCTCAAGAAAGGATACTGATAAGCTTACTGATTTAGCTAAGAAGAATGGCGCTAAGGGCTTGGTTGTTATGAAGTATATCAATGGCCAGTTAGAAGGCTCACCAGTGAAGTTCTTCTCAGAGGAAGAAAAGCAGGGTGTTATTGATACATTAGCATTAAAGGATAATCAGTTGATTTTAGTAGCATCAGGTCATTGGATTAAGGCTTCTACTGCACTAGGCGCAGTAAGAACTCATTTAGGTAAGACATTACATCTATATGATCCTGAAACATTTGATTTCTTATGGATTGTTGATTTCCCATTATTCGAATACTCAGAAACTGAGGGCAGATTAGTATCAGTACATCATCCATTCACAAGACCTAATGATGAAGACCTTCCATTATTAGATACTGACCCATTATCAGTAAGAAGCTACACTTATGATATCGTACTAAATGGATATGAGCTTGGCGGCGGTGGATTAAGAATCTACGACAGTGCTATGCAGG
>DCGH01000076.1:8753-15110 GCA_002315205.1 Erysipelotrichaceae bacterium UBA1783 | reverse complement strand
TTTAGTTACTGGTGGAACTACAGGTATTGGTTTAGCAGTAGGATATGTACTAGATACTGATTTATCAACATTTATCTTTATTTTAAATTGTGTTCTGCTGGTTATTGCTTATTTTATTTTAGGAAAAGCATTTGTTGCTAATACAATTATCGCTTCCTTATCAATGCCAGTAATATTAAAGGTATTAAATCTATTAATGCTAAATGATGTTATTACAACCGATATCTTTTTGTGTACAGTATTTGCTGGCTTACTTATTGGTAGTAGTATCGCAATATGTATGAGAGCTGGAGCTTCTACAGGTGGTGTAGATATCATTTGTTTAGCTTTAAAGAAGTATTTCAGAGTGCCAGTCAGTATTTCTTTATATATCTTTGATTTCTTTATTTTATTAGCACAAGCTTTATTTCAGGGAGTTGAGAAGGTTCTATATGGTTTAGTTCTTCTATTAATTTATACTGTTGTTGTTGATAAGCTATTAGTTATGGGTACCAACAGAATGGAACTAAAGATTATTTCTGAGAAATCAGATGAAATCAGAGAAGCAATATTAAAAGAGCTTGATCGCGGTATTACTGTCTTACATGGTGAAGGTGGTTATACAAAAGAAGAAAAACAGATTTTATTATCCATAGTAAGCAATAGAGAACTTGCTCATTTTGAAAGATTTATTCATAAGATTGATCCTGAAGCCTTCATCATTATTTCTAAGGTTAATGAAGTTAGCGGAAAAGGTTTCACTCTACCAAAACGATATATTGATAGAAATGAAGATAAATAATTTAGTTATAGCAAAAACTTATAGCATATCTAAATTATTCTAATTTGCAAAACTTATAAGATGAGAATAAACTAGATTCATGTAAAGGAGAAAACAACTATGACAAGAGTAAGTAAAGCCATGTGTATGCATCGTTATATGTTAAATAGCATGATTTCCAGAAATTGTCGTATCATGTAGTTTTCTACTGCTGAGTATTGTGATTTTTGGAAGCAATATGCTTCCGTTTTTTTTGGAAAGGGAAATAGAAATGATTGAGATTAAAAACCTCTTTAAAACCTATCATTTAAAATCAGGTGATGTAAAAGCGTTAGATGGTGTTTCACTAACAATTAATGATGGTGAGGTCTATGGTGTTATCGGTTATTCAGGAGCAGGTAAATCAACACTAGTTCGTTGTATTAATCTTCTTGAAAAGCCAGATCAGGGAGAAGTCATTGTTGATGGCAAATATTTAGTAAAGGATATCAATGGAAAGCCTGAATTTATCAAGGATAAAGAACTAAATAAAACAAGAAAAGAAATTGGAATGATCTTCCAGCATTTCAATTTGTTAGACAGAAGTACAGTATTTGATAATATTGCATATCCTATCAAATATACTGGAAAGAGTAAGGAAGAAATAAAAAACAGAGTATTTGAACTGTTAAAGCTAGTTGATTTAGAGGATAAGGCTTATGTATATCCTTCACAGCTATCTGGTGGACAGAAACAGAGAGTAGCAATTGCTAGAGCATTAGCAAATAATCCTAGAGTTCTTCTTTCTGATGAAGCAACAAGTGCATTGGATCCAGATGCTACTGAATCAATTCTTGCATTATTAAAGGAATTAAATAAAAAGCTTGGATTAACAATCATTCTGATCACTCATGAAATGAGCGTTATTAAATCTATTTGTCATAAGGTTGCTGTTATGGAAAATGGTAAGGTTGTTGAAGAAGGTGAAGCTTATGATATCTTCGCTAATCCACAAGCTCCAATTACAAAGAAGTTCGTTAATTCTACAAGCTCACTAGGACAGCTTGAATCTATCATCAGTAGAGAAACTGATTTCTCACCTGAAGGAAACAATGGAATATTAACAAAGCTAACATTCGTAAAAGATTCCGTTGGAGAAGCATTAGTTACTTCAACAGCTAGAAAGTTTGATGTAGATATCGATATCATTTTAGCAGATGTTGAATTATTACAATCTGGTCCATTAGGAAAGATGATTGTATTAATTAAAGGTGAAAATGCTGAAAAAGCAATTTTCTTCCTAAAGGAAAGTAATGTCATTGTGGAGGTATTGAATAATGGAAACAATTAATCAGTTATTCCCTAATGTAATTCTTTATTGGGACAGATTTACACAAAGCGTTACTGCAACCTTCCAGATGTTCTTCATTGCTGGATCTATCGCATTTATTATTGGCTTATTCTTTGGAATTGTACTAATCATTACAAAGGCTGATGGTGTTTATGAGAATAAGACGGTTTATACAATAATTAATATTGTTATCAACTTCTTCAGAGCAATTCCATTTGTTATTTTATTAATCTTCATTATTCCTTTAACCAGAGCAGTTGTTGGTACAGCTATTGGTGTAAAGGGTGCTATTCTTCCATTAGTATTTGGAACTGTTCCATTCTATACAAGACAGGTTGAATCAGCATTAGCTGATGTTCATCCTGGTAAGATTGAAGCAGCAAGAAGTATGGGAAGTGGATTATTTGGAATTATCTTCAGAGTTTATTTACATGAAGCAATTCCAGGATTAATCAGAGTTACAGTCATTACAGCTATTTCATTAATTGGCTTAACAACGATGGCTGGTGCAGTCGGTGCTGGTGGTATTGGTTCATTCGCAATTAACTATGGACAAAACCAGCATCATCAAGACATTGTAAATGTCTGCGTTATTATTTTAGTAGTAACTGTTTGGGCTTTACAGAGCTTAGGTAATTTCTTAGCTAGAAAAACAACAAACAGAGAATTATTCAGAAAAACAAAATAGAAAGGGAAAATATTATGAAAAAATTTATTCTTGTTTTATTAACTACATTACTTGTATGCTCACTTGCAGCATGTGGAAAGAAAGACAACAACACAACAGATGATGTAACTGTTGTTAAGGTTGGTGTGTGCGGCGCTAACAATAACCAGTGGTATGCTGTTCAGAAGGTATTAGATGATCAGGATGCAAAGATTGTTATCGAATTAGTTGAATTTGATGCATATACATTACCAAATGAAGCTTTAAATTCTGGTGAAATTGATCTTAACGCTTTCCAGCATAAGGCATTCTTAAACAATGAAATCTCTAAGCAGGGTTATGATTTAACTGTTATTGGTGAGACATTAATTGCTCCATTATCTCTATATTCTAAGAAATATTCATCAATTTTAGAATTAAAGGCAGCAGCTGTAGGTGCATCTGAGCCGCTAAAGATTGGTGTTCCTGATGATGGTACTAACTTATCAAGAGCTATCAAACTATTAGAAACAGCTGGTTTATTATCTGTTGATCCAGCAGCTGGATTTAGTCCTGAAATTAAAGATATTCTAGCTTATAACTATAACATTACTGTAGAACCTGTAACTGCAAACACTTTACCAGCTACATTAGATGATTTCGCAGCAAGCACTATTAATGGAACTTATGCAATTCCTGCTGGTTTAATTCCTTCAAAAGATGCATTAATTATCGAATCTCAGTCAGAAGGTGTTGACAATCCATTCGTTAATATTATCGTTTCAAGAACAGCTGATAAGGACAATGAAGTTTATCAGAAAATTGTTGAAGCATATAACACTGATTTAGTAGCTAAGTATATTTTAGAAGCTTACAAAGAAGCATTCTTCCCAGCATTTGATTATGATGCAAGCTACCAGCTACCTGATACAGTAGATAACATTACAGCTTACAGAAGCAAATACGCTAAGTAAAAATCAAGAGAGATTGAACAAATTTGTTCAATCTTTCTTTTAAAAATGGTTATAAAATTAAACTATATATAGTATACTAGTTATAATTTGTTAAGACATATTAAAGGAGTATGTTATGGAAGTAAAAAAGAAAATTGAATTATATATTAATGAGAATTTAGATAAATATAAAGATATCGCATTACAAATTCATGCCCATCCAGAGGTCAGTAATTATGAATTCTTTTCCAGCAAGATTCTTGCAGATCATTTAGCTGAAAAAGGCTTTAAGGTTGATTATGATGTCGCAGGTCATAGAACTGGTTTTGCTGCATACTACAAGTCAAATAAACCAGGACCAGTTGTCGTATTCTTAGCAGAATATGATGCTCTTACAGGCTTAGGACATGGCTGTGGACATAATATCTTTGGTGCAACCTCTACATTGGCTGGAGTTGCTTTAAAGCAGGTTATTGATGAAATCGGTGGAGAAGTAAGAGTTTATGGAACACCTGGTGAAGAGGGAGGAGAAAACGGAAGTGCAAAGGGAAGCTTTGTCAGAGAGCATTTCTTAGACGATGTTGATGTAGCTTTATGTGCTCATCCTGGTACTGATAGTTATAATTATCCAACCTGCTCAACCTTAGGATGTGCTCCAGTAGATATTGAATTCTGGGGTAAATCAAGTCACGCTGCAAGTGCTCCTGAAAAGGGGATTAATGCTTTAGATGCATTAATTATGGTATATAACGCAATCAATGCTTTAAGACAGCAGCTACCTGATGATGTAAGAGTACACGGCATTATTACAAATGGAGGAAAGGCTCCAAACTCTATTCCAGATTATGCTGCAGCAAAGTTCTATATCAGGGCTGCTTCTAATCCAACGCTTTACGATGTATATGCTAAGGTGGAAAGAATTGTAGAAGGTGCTGCATTACAGACTGGTGCAAAGGGAAGAATGCAGAAGTATCAAAACGTTGTTGAAAACACAGTTTTGACTCCTTCATTAGATAAGGTATATGGTGCAAATCTTGAACTGTTTGGCTCAGTTTTAACTTATCCAGACCATCCAATTGCTTTAGGAAGCTCTGATGTTGGTAATGTTTCACAGATTGTACCTACAATTCAGCCAATGATGGGTATTTCAGAAACACCAATTATGGGTCATTCTATTGAAATGGTTGGTGCTTCATGCTCAGAGAAGGGATTAAACAGTATTGGCTTATCTGCAAAAGCATTAGCAGCAACTGCTATTGATATGATTACAAAACCTGAATTATTAGAAAAAATTAAAAAGGAGCACGCAGAAAGCGTTGCTAAACAATAAATTATGACATTACAACAGATTATTTATGCATTAAAGATTGCTGAATGTGGCAGTATGAACAAGGCTGCAGAAGAGCTGTTTGTGGCTCAGCCAACCTTAACAAATGCCATACAGCAATTGGAAAATGAGACAAATATGCAGATATTTATCAGGACACCTAGAGGTATTGTTGTTACCCAGGATGGCAACAAGTTTCTAGATGATGCAAGACAGATTTATGTTCAATATCAGCTATTAACAGAAAACTACGCTGGTGTTGATAAAAAGAGAAATTTCTCTGTATCAACGCAGCATTTCTCGTTTGCTGTTAAATGCTTCGTAAATACATTAAACAAGCTAGGATATGATAGCTATAAGTTTTCTATTTTTGAAACAAGGACTTTGGATGTAATTCAGAACGTAGGAAAATCAGTCAGTGAAATTGGTGTTTTATATTTGAGCAAATTTAATCGCAAATATATTAACAAATTATTAGATGAGTATAATTTAGAGTTTACGACCATTACTAAATGTAATGCCTGTGTATATCTGTACAAGGATCATCCTTTGGCAAATTATAAGGAGATTTCCTTATCTGATCTAGAGCAATATCCATGCTTATCCTTCGATCAGGGACAGGATAATTTATTCTATCTGTCTGAAGAAATCTTAACTGAAAATGAATTTGCAAGAACGGTTAAAGCATCTGATAGAGCAACCATGCTTAATTTAATGAATGGACTACATGGTTATACCTTATGTCCAGGTATCGTTGAGGAAGCGTTAAATGGTGATACCTGTGTTGTTGTTCCATATAAGGAAGATGAAAATAATCCGAACAGATTAATGGAGATTGGATATATTAACAAAAAGAAAGCCTTATTATCTAAGGCTGCTAACGAATATATTCATCAGTTAAATAAATACTTTTCAAAAGAAGCCTAGGCTTCTTTTTTTATAAAAAAAGCTGCTTTTTAGCAGCAATTAAATGGTGTAAGAATTAAATACCTCATCATTTTCATCAATAAAGCTCATCACATTATCTTCTAAGATAATAAATCCATGACGAGAATCTTCCTTAGGTAAGGAAATAGATCCTGGATTAATATAGGTGTGAGTAGCATAGTTTTCAATTCTTTGAACATGAGTGTGACCATGAACTAAAATATCTTGAGGATTCATTGGTGGTAAATGATCATTATTAAACACATGACCATGAGTGAAATAAAGAATACGATTGTTTACCTCAAGCATAAACATTGGTGACATAATAGGGAAGTTTAAAACCATTTGATCAATATCTGCATCACAATTTCCCTGTACAGCAATTGTCTTGCTGGCATATTCATTTAAAAGAGT
>DCGH01000076.1:7002-8697 GCA_002315205.1 Erysipelotrichaceae bacterium UBA1783 | reverse complement strand
GATATAAAATATCACCTAATAAAATAAGCTTATCGCAATGATGCTTATTAAACATATCAATAATGATTTGACCATAATAATAACTACCGTGAATATCTGATGCAATTAAATATTTCATAATAATACCTCGTTTTTATTATAATAGCATATTTCCTTTCAGATAACAAAAAAAGCTGATTGCTCAGCTTCATTTACAAATGGGGCGATTGACGCGACTCGAACGCGCGAATGCTGGAGCCACAATCCAGAGTGTTAACCAACTTCACCACAACCGCCATGTGCCTATTTATAATACTATAAGAATAATTTTTTGTAAATAGAAAATTTTTCATGTTTTCAAGTATAATAAAAATATAGGAGAGATTTAATAATGAAAGTTTATATTGCTGCACCGTTATATTGTGAATATGAAAGAGATTATAATTTAAAAATTGATTCCCTGCTAAAGGAAAATGGCTTTGATACCTATTTACCTCAAAGAGATGGGGGATGTCTGGCTTTAATGGAAGATTATATTGATGGTATCGATAAAAATACCTATGTGTTCAACAAGGATATTGAAGCGATGAATCATAGTGATGTTTTCTTATTCTTATTAGATGGTAGAGTACCTGATGAAGGTGCTTGTGTTGCATTAGGATACTATTATTCAACTGGAAAGCCAACTGTTGGACTAAAAACAGATGATCGTACATTATGCCAGAATTTAGATAATCTGATGATTCGAAAAGCACTGGGCAAAATTTGTACAAATAAAGAGGAATTAATTGATTATTTAAAAACTCTTTAATTGAAAAGACGCTTAATTAGAGATATAATTTTAATGTTTATACAAGGAGAATTAAAAACATGAGTGAAAAGATTTTAGTAGAAACAAGTGCAAGACATATTCATTTAACTCAGGAACATGTTGAAGCTTTATTCGGTGCTGGTTACCAGTTAACTGTTAAGAAGATGCTTTCTCAGCCTGGTCAATTCGCATCAAATGAAAAGGTTACTATTGTTGGACCTAAGGGCGAAACTAAGATGTCAGTTTTAGGACCAGTAAGAAAGGATACTCAGATTGAATTATCATTAACTGATGCAAGAAGCATTGGTGTTAAGGCTTTAGTTAGAGAATCTGGTGATATCGAAGGTACAGAAGGTTGTACAATCGTTGGACCATGTGGTTCAGTTACAGTTGAAAAGGGCGTTATTGCTGCAAAGAGACATATCCATTTAACTACTGCTGATGCTGCTAAGTTTAATGTAGCAAACGGCGAAATTGTTTCAGTTAAGGTTGAAACTAACGGCCGTTCATTAACATTCGGTGATGTTGTTTGCCGTGTATCTGATTCATATTCTTGTGCAATGCATATTGATACTGATGAATCAAATGCTGCTGGTGGACCAAACGAAGGCGAAATCGTTAAGTAATTAATTAAGCAATAATTATTAGAAAGCGAATGAAAATTCGCTTTTTTTTTGCTGATTAGTTAATATTATTTCATTGTTAAATTAAATAATATATAATTAACAATAGGGAGTGATAAAAATGGATATTGTAGAAAGATTTATTGGTTATACGAAGATAGATACTACAAGTAATGATGAAGCTAATACAACACCAAGTACACCAAATCAGTTTGTACTTGCTGAACAAATTAAAAATGAATTATTGGAGTTAGGCGTAAGTGATGCAAGAGTTGCTGATAA
>DCGH01000076.1:0-6930 GCA_002315205.1 Erysipelotrichaceae bacterium UBA1783 | reverse complement strand
AACATCTAATGCGACAAGTGGAAAGGATATTAAAGCCAGAATAATTGAAAAATATGATGGTAAGGATATTAAGCTTTCTGAAGGTATTTATTCAAAGGTAGCTGACTACCCATTCTTAGCTAGACTAAAGGGTAAGAGCTTAATTGTTACAGATGGAACAACCTTATTAGGTGGTGATGATAAGGCTGGTATTGCTATTATCATGGATATGGTACAAAAGCTAATGGAAAATCCTGAAATTCCTCATGGAAAAATTCTAATTGCTTTTACACCAGATGAAGAAATTGGTGAGGGTATTCATCATATTGACTTATCACAATTCCAGTGTGATTATGCTTACACTGTTGATGGTGGAGAGGTTGAGGACGTAACCTTTGAAAACTTTAATGCTGCAAGTGCAGTCGTAAAATTTAATGGCGTTTCAATTCATCCTGGTTCAGCAAAGGATAAAATGATTAATGCATCACAGCTAGCAATGGAATTCCATGCAATGCTACCTGTAAATGCAAGACCTGAATTTACTGAAGGAAGAGAAGGTTTTAATCATTTAATTTCAATTAATGGTACTTGCCAGGAAGCTACAAGCGTATATATTTTAAGAAATCACGATAAGGATTTGCTTCATAAGCAGATGAAGGATTTCCAGTACATTACAATGCATATGAATGAAATGTATAGAAGATCAGTGGTTGAATTAGATATGAAGGAAAGCTATTCTAATATGAAGGAATGCTTTGAAGGAAAGCTATACATTGTAGAAGATGTTATGGCAGTCTTAAAGGAAAGAGGACATCAGCCTTATTCTAGTGCTATTAGAGGTGGTACTGATGGTGCTGCATTATCTTTTATGGGTATTCCTACACCTAATTTAGGAACTGGCCAATACAATTGTCATGGAAATCATGAGTTAGTTTGTATTGAAGAGATGAAGGAAATGGTACAGGTTCTAGTTGGACTTGTTCAAAAGATAGAAAAAAGGGAGAAAAAATATGATTATTCAGTCTAAGAGAGTTTGGTTGGCAAATAATTTTAATGAAATGCAGATTGAAATTGTTGATGGTAAGATTACTAATATTTATCCATATGGTACAAAAGAGGTTGATGTAGATTATGGAACAGATCGTATTTTACCAGGCTTTATTGATGTTCATACTCATGGAGCATATGGCTTTGATACAGATGATGGTGATGAAGCAGGTTTAAGAAATTGGGCTAAGAATTTACCAGCAGATGAAGGTGTTACTTCCTTCTTGCCTACAACTGTTACTCAGTCATTTGAGGTTTTATCAGCTGCAGCAAAAAATGTAGCTGATGTTGTTGCAGCAGGCTATGAGGGTGCTCATATTTTAGGTGTTCATTTTGAAGGCCCATATTTAGATATGAAATATAAGGGAGCACAGCCACCTGAGTACATATTAGATTGTGATGTTGAACAGTTTAAGGAATATCAGAAATCCGCAAATGGTTTGATTAAGTATATTGCTTTAGCTCCTGAGCACGATCCAGGATTGGCTTTAACAAAGTACTGTTCTGAAAATGGAATCGTTGTAGCTATGGGACATTCTAATGCTACTTATGATCAGGCCGTATTAGCTATCGCTAATGGTGCAAAGTGTATGACTCATGTGTATAATGGTATGACTCCATATAATCATAGAGAGCTAGGCTTAGTTGGTGCTGCTATGAGAATTAGAGATTGCTATGGTGAAATTATCTGTGATGGATATCATTCAACACCAAATGCATTAAATAACTATTTCGCTATTAAAGGAGCTAACTATTCAGTAATGATTTCTGACTCATTAAGACCAAAGGGCTTACCAATGGGTGAATATACTTCTGGTGGAGCAGCAATCGTAATTGGACCAGAAGGAACTGCGAAGCTAAAGGGTACTAATACATTAGCTGGTTCAACATTAAGAATGAACAAAGGATTACAGGTGTTAATTGAGAAGGCTTTAGTAGATGTTGCTTCAGCAATTAATTCTTGCACATTAAATCCAGCAAGATTATTAGGCATTGATAATTGCAAAGGTAAGCTTTGCGCTGGTTATGATGCAGACATCACTGTATTAGCAGATGATTATTCAGTTGTACAGTGCTATGTGTCAGGTGAAGCTAGAAAATAAATAAATTAGAAAGAGAAAAATAGATGAAACATGTTTTTATTGTTAATCCAGTAAGTGGCAAAGGAAAAAGTAATTCATTTATTCCTGTAATTGAAGAGTATTGCAAGGAAAATGGGTTAGATTACGAAGTTCGTATGACGGAAAGACCAAAGCACGCTACAGAAATTGCAAAGGAATATACAGAATCTGATGATGTTATTTTATATGCAGTTGGTGGCGATGGCACGATGAAAGAAGTTGTTGATGGCTTAAATGAAAATGTACGCTTTGGAATTATTCCTGGCGGTACTGGTAATGATTTTTATAAAAATTATACATTAGAGAAATATTCTGAAAAGCAGATTGTTGAAGCTACAATCAATGGTGTAGATGAAAATATTGATTATGGTATTTTTAATGGCACTAGTAAGTTTTTAAATATTATTTCTTTTGGATTAGACGCTTATATTAATGAATATGCTTGTACAGTTGTTAAGCAGGAAAAGACAATCATTCCTGATAATATGGTTTATGCATATTCCACATTAAAGGTGGGCTTACATCCAGAAACATATCATATGATATGCGATGTTGATGGAAAAAAGTATGAAGATGATATGCTTTTATTTGCTATTGCTAATGGAACCTATTATGGAGGAACATTTAATGCCTTCCCAACAGCAAAGCTAACAGATGGACTATTTGATTCAAGTTACTTTGTTCCTGTAAAGTTTTTTAGATTAATTAAACTGATTATGCTTTATATGAAGGGAAAGCATATTGGAGAAAAGGAATGTGTTGCTTTCCAGGGAAAAAACTATCATATTGTTTTTGATAGACCAATTCCTTGTCAGGTAGATGGTGAAAACTCAAGAGTAGAGGTAGTAGATATTGTAATGAAGGCTGGAAAGCTACCAATTCGAAGACCTGCTTTTAATGATTAAAGATAATTGTAAATGCTTACAATTAATGCTAGAATGATTTTAGGAAATAGAGGGATTAATTATGATTAGAGTTATTACTTGCAAAAATTATGAAGAAGTTTCTGATAAAGCTGCAGAAATTATGCTTGATGTTGTAAAGTCAAATCCAAAATGTGTTTTAGGCTTAGCAACAGGATCTTCTCCAATCGGACTATATAAAAGAATGATTAAGGACCACCAGGAAAATGGAACATCATATGCAGATGTTACTACATTCAATCTTGATGAATATGTTGGCTTACCAGTAGAGCATCCTGAATCATATTATTCATTTATGCATAGAAACCTATTTGATCATATCAATGTATTAGAAGAGAATATCCATATTCCTTCTTCACAGGGAGAAGACCTACAGGCTAATTGTGATGCATATAATAAGGCAATGGCTGATTATCAGGTAGATATTCAGGTCTTAGGTATTGGTTCTGATGGTCACATCGGATTTAATGAACCAGATACACCATTTGATTCAGTTACTCATATTACTGATTTAGAGGAAAGTACAATTAGAGATAATGCACGTTTCTTTGACAATGATATCTCAAAGGTTCCAACAAAGGCTATCACAATGGGTATTTCAAATGTAATGTCAGCAAAGAAGATTTTAATGGTAGCTACAGGAGAGAATAAGGCGGATGCAATTGCTCAGACTGTTCAGGGTGAAAAGACAATTGCTTGTCCATCAACTGCTTTACAGGATCATAAGGATGTTGTAATCATCGTTGATGAAGCTGCTGCCAGCAAAATTAAGTATTAATCAAAAAGCTGTTGAAAAACAGCTTTTTTTATTTTTTAATATCGCTTCAATGGTATAATAAAATACGAGGTGAGTATTTATGAAAGTAATTGACATGCATTGTGACACCATTACGCGTCTATTAAAAGAAAACAAATCTTTATATGATAATGATGATCATATTTCTTTGTTAAAAATGCAAAAGGCTGATTATGCATTGCAATGCTTTGCGATGTTTGTCTGGTCTGAAGGACAACAGCATCCATATCAGCTTTGCAAGGATTATATTGCTCATTTCAAAAAAGAGATGGAAATCAACAAAGATATCATTTCACAGGTATATAGCTATCAGGATATCGTCAGAAATTTAAATGATAATAAGATGAGTGCTTTATTAACAATTGAAGAAGGGGCAACAATTGAAGGATCAATTGATAATCTGAAAAGCTTCTATGATGATGGTGTTAGAATGATGACCTTAACCTGGAATTTTGAAAATGAAATAGGTTATCCAAATCATTTTAACAAAGATACAGGTTTAACTATTAATAAGGAATTAGGCTTAAAGGATTTCGGTAGAGAAGTAGTTCATTGGATGAATGAAAATGGCATGATTGTAGATATTTCTCATGCAAGTGACAAACTAATATACGATGTATTACAGTGTACTACTAAGCCTATTGTGGCTTCTCACTCTAATGCGAGAGGTGTTTATCATCATCCAAGAAGTCTGAGCGATGATATGATTATAAACTTGGCTGAAAATGGAGGAATGACTGGAATTAATTTCTGTCCAAATTTCGTTAGTGCTGATAAAGAAAAGGATCAGACGGATGATTTAGTAAAACATATCAAATATATTACAAATGTTGGTGGTATTGATGTATGTGGTTTTGGTACTGATTTTGATGGTATTGAAACACCAGTAGGTATGAGTGATTGCTCAAAAATGCAGATTTTATATGATAAGCTAGTTGAGCAGAAGTTTACAGATGATCAGATTGAAAAGATTTTCTATAAGAACTTCTTAAGAGTATTTAAGGATACTTGTAAATAAAGGAATATAAGATGAAGGTAAAAATTATTAAAAACGGTATCAATGGTGAAGGTATTGGCTATTTAAATAAGAAACCAGTTTTTATTGCGGGAGCATTAAAGAATGAGGTTGTTGATATCGAAATTGTAGAAGAAAAAGATAAATATTGTATTGGAAGAATGAGACATCTGATTAAAGCTTCAGGTAATCGAGTTGAAGCTCCATGCTTCTTTGCTGAAAAATGTGGAGGATGTCCATTAATTCATTCAAACTATTCTAATCAGCTTTTAATTAAGCAAGAAAACCTAAAGGAAACACTAATTAAATATGCTGGCTATAATGGACCAATTGAAAAAATTGTACCATCTGATAAGGATTTGTTTTATCGCAATAAATGTAATCTTCCGTTTGTAGACCATGAAGGTGATATTGCAAATGGTTTATATCAGACTGGAACAAATATTCCTGTTTCTATCGATAAGTGCATTCTTCATGCAACAAAGCTGGAAAAGGTCAGATGTGATTTACTAAAGGTATTAAATAATCATAGTGCTACCATCTATGATAGCAAATCAAAGAAAGGCTATCGTCAGGTAATGATTCGTGGCTTTAAAAACAGCTACCAGATTGTTTTAATTACTGGAGAAATGCCAATCAATCAGAAGATTGTAGATGATATTATGGCGATTGAAAATGTTAGTTCTTTATATCAGGGAATAAACACCATTAAAAATCCAATTAAGCTAATGCCAGAGGAGATTAAGCTGATTGCTGGAAGTGATTCTATTCCTTTCGAATTAGGAAAATATAAGCTTCAGCTTCAACCACAGGCATTTTTCCAGCTAAATCAGTTTACCGCAAACAAGCTATACAGCAAACTTAATGAAATCATTGATACAAAAGTGCATCTATTAGTAGAAGCCTATTGTGGAATTGGTGCAATATCAATGTATTTACATGATAAAGCGGATTCCATTATCGCTATTGATATTGAAAAGAGTGCAATTAAAGATGGCAAATTTAATGCAAAGCTTAATAATATTAAAAATGTTGATTTCCGATTAGGTGATGCATCAAGTCAAATTACATCAATTATGACAAAAGAGACAATTGATGTTTTAGTTGTAGACCCTCCAAGAAAAGGTATTGATGAAAAGCTTTTAGAAAGTATTAAAGAAAATAGGGTTAAGGAAATTGTTTATATATCATGTAATCCAGCAACCTTAGCAAAAAATATTAAAACATTATCAGAGAGCTACGAGGTTGCTAGAGTTATTCCATTTGATATGTTCCCTCAAACTCCATTAGTAGAAACAATTGCTGTACTAAAGCTAAAGGATTAGTTTTATGGATAGAAATATAGAGTTAAAAGCATTAGCGGATCGAATTTTATTTGGTTTTCATCTTTCTGATTATTTACATACTATTGGTAAAGCGCATATCATTGGAAGCTACAAAATGAACATTTTGGCTATTGCCGATTTAAATATTGCTGTAGAGAATGATGATATGAATCTGGATCGTCTGTATAAGGCAACAGATCATATTTTAAAAACGATTAAACCTGTTTCCTTTAATGGCTATGAGACTATAAACAAAAAAGGACAGAAGGAATGGTATTTCACCTTTAAAAAGGATATTAAAGGGGAATTGTTCAATGTAGACATTCGCTTTATTTCAAAAGCAAAAATTGAAGCAATTGAACAGTTTTGCGAGCAGGTATCAAGCAGATTAAATGCTGAAACAAGATTAGCTACTATGAGCATCAAGCAACAGCTTTTTGCCGAAGGAGCTTATTGTGGTTGCCCATATAATTGCTTGGATGTATATGATGCAGTTATCAATAAACAAATTGTTTCATATAATGATTTTGTGAAAAACTATAAAAAGGAGTTTGTACCATATAGTGTGGCCACACAAGATGGTGACACCAAATAGTGTGTCTGCATTGTAAACTTAAATTGTGTCTGAGCTCAAAAGTAACAGGCGTCTAATGACGCCTGTTTTTTAGTTATTTCAAAAGAAAACCATCCTTATTAACAGAATACATAATTCTTTTTCTTCTTC
>DCGH01000039.1:4104-4305 GCA_002315205.1 Erysipelotrichaceae bacterium UBA1783 | reverse complement strand
CCTCTCATCTGGGCACCAATCCACTCGTTAAAAGCATTATGGAAGCGTCCTGATTCTGGTGGTAAAATACCAGCCTTTAAATTTCTTAGGGCAAAATCCTCTGCAGACCAGCCAGAAGGGATTCTGCTGATCCATTCCCTGGCAATATCTAAAGCTGTGGTTGCCTTCCCATTTTCCTTATAAGCTAATAGTAATGCTATT
>DCGH01000039.1:2218-4010 GCA_002315205.1 Erysipelotrichaceae bacterium UBA1783 | reverse complement strand
CAATACAGGTACCATATGCACCACCAATAATCTGAGCCAGCCAGCCAGCATGTAATTGATCTACCAGCTTATCCCCCATATCAACCTCAACGGTTTCAGGGAATGTAGTGACTGCAGCAAATTCTTCAAAGCTATCATAGAAATGCTGGTTCCAATATGGTGAGCTTTCATCCTTTTTTGCATTATCGCATGCTCTGAATACATCATATAGTAGCTTGTGCATTTCTACCTTATCATCTCTGTCATAGGCAGCATAGCCCTTTTCTAATAGCTCATTACCACCTTCTACGATATATCCTTTATTCTCTGTTGCCTGAATAGCGGCACAGGCAATAGATTCATGTGCTCTTGATCCAGGAACCTGTGAATGCCAATATACCTTTGTCGCAATATCCTGTGCAATTTCAGGACCTGATTGCTGTTCCTCCCAGAATTGCTCGTTATCATCTGGATTATAAAGTGGAATTTCATCTATGATAATACTTCTTTCTCTTTCCCAAGCTTTCATATTATTTCTCCTTTTTGGTTAATTTCATTATAGCATATCCTATAAAAGAAAAAACTCTGATTAAACAGAGTTTTCTTTTGATTACTAATAAAGAAACATTCATCTCTACCCTAACCTTTATTTTTTGAAGTAGTTGTATTAAGAGATATAGAGGTGATTAAGCTTTCTAGCCTTATTGGATATTGAACGAATGTTTTTCATTAGTGAAATCAATCTTTAGATGATTTTCCCCATTATTCAATACAGAGAATAATGTCTTGCTGTAAAGCAATCGATCTAATATAGAAAAAAGGAAGCATGTTCCTTCTCCATCTCATTAGCAATACAAGAAAACCAAAATGAATTTATTGTCCACTTAAATATACCCTTACTAATAATGATAGAAAAAACGAATATTCTTTCAGATTCAATCCATAGCTCTATTAACGCAGCTATTACCTGTTTTAAAGGTCGTTACGGCTCTTGTATCACCCACTAATAACAAGATACCATGATAGAGAATGAATTTCTTTTAAAAAGATTTTTTCGTTAAACCATACATTTGCCCATTGTATGATTCTTTTGTTTATTCTTCCTTCTACAGTTAATATTCTAAATGAACTATGTGTATATATGATGATTATCCTGTGATAAGCATTTAGTAATTCATAAAAAAAGGTGTGATTATTCACACCTGATTTTTAGAATTTATTTCATTTCCTTTAGGAAGGCAACATAGCCCTGCTTACCTTCGTAAACATCGACCTTGCTGACAACTTCCCAAGGGGCATGCATATTCTGAACAGCGATACCAGCATCTACAACATTCATACCATAGTTACCCATGATATAAGCGATTGTGCCACCGCCACCTTCATTCACTCTGCCTAATTCAGCAGTCTGCCAAGCAACCTCATTACCATCGAAAGCAGCTCTGATTTCTGCTAAGAATTCAGCAGAAGCATCATTTGAACCACCCTTACCACGAGAGCCAGTGTACTTGTTAATACATAATCCATTGCCTAGGAAAGCAGTGTTCTTCATTTCGTTAACACCTGGATAGTTTGGATCGAAGCCGGCAGAAACATCTGATGATAGCATCTTTGAATTAGCTAATGCTCTTCTAACCTTTAATTCATTGTAGCCTTCCTTTAACCATGTTAATTCAGCAACAATGTTTTCGAAGAACTTAGAATGCATACCTGTTGCACCAACGGAACCAATTTCTTCCTTATCTACTAATAGGCATGCTAATGTCTTAGCAGGATTTTCAACCTCAAACATAGCCATTAATGATGTGTATGC
>DCGH01000039.1:268-2134 GCA_002315205.1 Erysipelotrichaceae bacterium UBA1783 | reverse complement strand
GCTGGTACAACTTCGATTTCAGCAGAAATGAAATCATCCTCTTCAATGTCATACTTTTCCTTTAATAAAGCTAGGATTGCTGCTTTTGTAGCATCCTTTTCTTCATTAGATGGGATTGAACCAAAGGTTACATTTAGATCCTCACCCTCAATCACAGCTGCAGCTGGTTTTTCCATCTGACGTCTTGCTAAATGAGGTAATAAATCTGAAATTTCTACTACTGGATCACCAGGATCCTCACCGATAACAACATTTACTGTTGTACCATCCTTTTTGCATACAACACCATGTAATGCTAAAGGTAATGCTACCCATTGATATGTCTTAATGCCACCATAATAATGAGTATCTAATAATACAATATCATGATCCTCATATAATGGATGCTGCTTTAAGTCTAGTCTAGGAGAGTCAATGTGAGCTCCTAAAATTGTCATACCCTTATCGATAGGTTCACTACCAATGATAAACATTACTAGTGACTTACCCATATGGCTATAATAAACCTTGTCATTTGCCTTTAAAGGCTTCTTTGCATCAATGTACTCCTGAATATTTTTGAAGCCATTTGCTTCAGCAATTTCAATTGCCTTCACTACACATTCTCTTTCAGTTTTGCAATCTGAAATGAACTGCTTATAGCCCTCATTGAATTCCATGATGGCTGTTTTGTCTTCATACTTCTTCCAAGCACTTGCCATAAAAATAATACCCTCTCTCTTTTTACTTCTTTGATTCTACTTCTTCGCTTACTAATGCAATGAATTCATCAATTGATAATGTTGTTGACTGCTGCTGTCCATGTCTTCTGATTGTAACAGTCTTGTTTGCTGCTTCATTGTCACCTAATACTAGCTGAACAGGAACCTTCTTAATCTGAGCTTCTCTTAATCTGTAGCCTAGCTTTTCATTACGATCATCACAAGTAGCTCTATATCCCTTAGATACTAGTAAATCAGTAATCTCCTTAGCATAACTACCATGTACTAATGGATTTACTGGAATTACTGTGAACTGCTTAGGAGCTAACCATAATGGGAAGTTACCACCATAGTTCTCTAAGATAATACCGATGAATCTTTCAAGTGAACCGAAGCAAGCTCTATGAATCATTACTGGAGTCTTCTTTGAACCATCCTCAGCGATATAAGTACAGTTGAATCTGCCAGGTAACTGCATATCTAACTGAACAGTACCACATTGCCAGATTCTTCCTAATGAGTCAGTTAGCTTAAAGTCTAGCTTAGGGCCATAGAATGCACCATCACCAGGATTAATCTTGAAGCTATGACCAGTTGCTAAACAAGCTTCCTCTAAAGCCTTTTCAGCTGCATTCCAAACCTCAATTTCACCAATGTAGCCTTCAGGTCTAGTAGATAATTCGATTGCATAGTTTAATCCGAAGATTGAATATACATAATCATATAATGATAGAATTCTTGCTACTTCATCACCAATCTGGCTTTCAGCTAGCATAATATGAGCATCATCCTGAGTAAATCCTCTAACTCTGAATAAACCATTTAAGGCACCAGAAGCCTCATAACGATGTACATGACCTAATTCAGCATATCTTAAAGGTAATTCCTTATAAGAATGTAAGCCATTGTTGTAAACAAGAATTGCACCTGGACAGTTCATAGGCTTAATAGCGTAAGTTCCATCCTCACATTCAATTGTGAACATATCATCCTTGTAATGATCCCAATGTCCTGAAGTTTCCCATAGCTGTCTGTTTAGCATAATAGGAGTATCGATAACAACATATCCTCTCTTTTTATGTTCAGCTAACCAGAAATCCTCAAGATTTCTTCTTAATGTGAATCCATCAGGTAGCCAGAAAGGTAAACCTGGACCGAAATCTGA
>DCGH01000039.1:0-203 GCA_002315205.1 Erysipelotrichaceae bacterium UBA1783 | reverse complement strand
GCTTCCTCAATCATATTTAAATGCTCTGCTAATGCTTCTTCAGTTTCGAAGCAGATACCATAGATTCTCTGTAGCATCTTGTTATTAGCATCGCCCTTCCAGTAAGCACCAGAAGTCTTTAAAAGCTTAAAATTCTTTAGCTGCTTTACAGTTTCAACGTGTGGACCACGGCATAAATCAGTGAAGTCACCCTGGCTGTAGCA
>DCGH01000043.1 GCA_002315205.1 Erysipelotrichaceae bacterium UBA1783 | reverse complement strand
TCGTGGAGTTCAGGGATATACTGGAACATATAAGGGAAATAAGGTTTCTGTTATGGGCTCTGGTATGGGAATGGGTTCAATTGGTATCTACTCATATGAGCTATTCAAATTCTATGGTGTAGAGGCAATTATCAGAATTGGTTCTACTGGTGCAATGAAGGCTGACCTTGACTTATATGAAGTAGTTATTGCTGAATCAGCATATTCTGAATCATCATATGCTTGGCAGCAGTCAGGATATGAAGGAAACTTAACTTATCCTACACCTGAATTAAATGAGCAGCTAAAGGCTGTTGCAGCAAACATCAATGTTGATTTAGTTGATGGTGTTGTTTATTCATCAGATGTATTCTACTATGATGAGAGTGTTATGGGTGAAAGAGTTGGTATTGCTGTTGGACAGTATAATGCATGCTGTGCTGAAATGGAATCATTTGCTTTATTCCACAATGCTAAGATGACTGGTAAGAAGGCAGCTTGCTTATTAACAGTATCAGATAACATGGTTACACATGCTGAAACAACTGCTGAAGAAAGACAGAGCTCATTCACTAAGATGATGGAGGTTGCTCTAGGAGCAGCAGAAAACTATCAGTAAAAAAGTTTTCAAAAAGGGGTTTAACAGAACCTCTTTTTTTGTCTTTTCCTGTTTTTTAATAGCTGAATATAATAAATGCTATATTTGTTTACATAGATATAAAAGAAATTAATAGGCTTTCTAAAAAATGAACAAAAATGTAATGAAAATTACTTTCATAAATTAATGAAAATGTTTATATTGCAATGAAAATGAGCGAGTGATAGAATATTTTTATGATTTTATACAAAAAAATTAGAAAAAAGAGGAAAATGATGTATGAATGCTTATGTTGAAAGAGTTTTAAATGAATTAAAGGGCAGATATGCTGAACAACCTGAATTTATTCAGGCTGTAACTGAAGTATTTGGTTCACTAGAGTTGATGATTGATGCACATCCTGAATATGAAAAGATGGCAGTATTAGAAAGACTAGTTGAACCAGAAAGAACTGTAATGTTCAGAGTTCCTGTTGAAATGGATGATCATCATATTGAAGTATATAGAGGCTATCGTGTACAGTTCAATGGTGCTGTAGGTCCATACAAGGGTGGCTTAAGATTTAACCCATCTGTTAACCTAGGCGTAATCAAGTTCTTAGGCTTCGAACAGATTTTCAAGAACGCTTTAACAACACTACCTATGGGTGGTGCTAAGGGTGGAAGTGATTTCAACCCTAAGGGAAAGAGTGAAGGTGAAGTTAGAAGATTCTGCCAGAGCTTCATGAAGGAATTATATCGTCATATTGGCGCTGATACAGACGTACCTGCTGGTGATATGGGCGTAGGTGGAAGAGAAATCGGTTACCTATATGGTGAATTCAGAAGACTAACTGCTTCAAATACACAGGGTGTTTTAACTGGTAAGGGTTTAACATTCGGTGGTTCATTAGCTAGAACTCAGGCTACTGGCTATGGCTTAGTTTACTTCGTACAGGAAATCCTAAAGAATAATCCAATTGAAAATCCAAAGGTTATTGTTTCTGGTAGTGGTAACGTTGCAATCTATGCATGTGAAAAGTGTCAGCAGCTAGGTCATACAGTTGTTGCTATGAGTGATACTAAGGGCTACATCGTTGATGAAAATATTAAGCTAGATGTTGTTAAGAAGATTAAGGAAGTGAACAGAGGATCACTTGAAAGCTATGTTGAATTAGCAGGCAGTGGTGCTTATTATCCTGGTTCTGTATATGATGCAGATATTAAGGCTGATATCGTATTACCATGTGGAACTCAGAACGAAATCAATCTTGAAAGAGCACAGAGAATTGTTGCTAATGGTACTAAGATTGTTGCTGAAGGTGCTAATATGCCAGATAACAATGAAGCAATTGCATACTACCATGAAAATGGCATTATCTTCGCTCCTGGTAAGGCAGCAAATGCTGGTGGCGTAGCTACTTCAGGATTAGAAATGAGCCAGAATGCTCAGCACTTAAGCTGGTCATTTGAAGAGGTTGACGAAAAGCTTCACGGTATTATGGTTTCAATTCATAAGCAGTGTGTTGAAGCCTGCAAGGAATATGGATTACCTGAAAATGATTATGTAGCAGGTGCAAACCTAGCTGCTGCTAAGAAGGTAATCACAGCAATGCTTGCTCAGGGTGAATACTAAAATTTTCTGATAAACAGGTATAAATGAGGGGAAAAGTAATCTTTCCCCTTTTTTTATAAAGGACGATGTTTTCTTGAATAAATGGTGTTTTATTGTTAAAATGTTATTCGTATGAAAAGAGGAAACTATGAAGAAAAAGGATTCTAAAAAGATGAAAAGGAAATCTTCTAAGGGAGAAATCATCTTTCAGGTTATAAATACATTACTGGTTGTGGGTATACTAAGCTTTTATTTTGGCAGAATGTTCTACTATAAGGCAAAGCTGGAAAAGGTCTATAATACCGTTTCCTATGCAGCACTTTCTAGTGTAATTATTGAGAGAAACGATTTATCAAGTGATGATAGATTATATGAAAATGAAGATGGCTCTTATACATTTAAGGGGAATATTACAACAAATTATGTTGAATTCTGCGGACAGATTTTTAGAGTTATTTCTATTGATGCAAATGGAAATATGAAGGCTATTGCTCAGAATTCTGTCGGAATTTCAGTGCTTTTTGGTAGTGAGAATCTAGAAGGAACAAGTCTGAATGGCTGGTTAGGAGAAGATGTTTACTGTAAGACATTAGATGATTATTCATCAATGGTAGCGGAAGGTTCATTTAATTTTTCAGCTGTAGATGACTATAAAAATATTCCAACAGACCATGTAGTAACACAATCTTATGGATTATTAACATTGGATGAATATATTGCTGCAGGCGGGCAGGATAGCTTCTTGAATTTCAATGAAGCATATTGGCTAGGTACCGCAAATTCAGATGGCGTTTATTACTTTGTGGATGAAAATGGCTCTTTAGGCACATCTTATTCTAATAGCTTAATGCAGAATGTCAGACCGGTAGTTTACTTAAACTATGCCCTAAAGGCTTTATCAGGTAATGGTACGGCAGATGATCCATTTATCCTGTTTGAGGGAACTACTGCTACAATCTCTGATGCTGGTGCTGGAAGCTATGTAAGCTATGCTGGATTAACATGGAGAGTATGCGAAGCTAGTGAAGATGGCAATGTTAAGATGATTGCTGTAGAAACATTAAAGGATGGCGAAGAGGATTATCTGATTGCTTATGGTGAAAAAGCCGAATTCTCTACAAGCTCAGGTATTGGTAAGTATTTAAATTCTGCTGAATTGGGTATTGCTAACGAAGATTACCTAGTAGAAGCAACCTGGTATCAGGGTGGCATCGATGAAAATTTCAACTACAAGGATTGCTATAATGAGACCTATATTAGCTATGTTGGTTTACCAACCTTAGCTGATTTATATTTGGGTGGTGGACAGAAGTATGTTTTAGCTACAAAGGTAAATCAGTCTGCTTATATGAATTATGCAATCAATGACAATATTTTATATACAAGTATTTCTATTGATAAGATTACTGTCAGACCAATGATTGTAATGAAGGGTGAAATTAAAATTACAGAGGGCGAAGGCTCTTTAGAAAATCCATATGTATTGGAGGTGATTACTCATGAGCAGGAAGGCTAATCTTAAAAAGCTGAGTAAGATCTTCGATGAGATTCAGGAAAATGCTGGTGTTGAACCAAAAAAGAAAAAGGGATTGCATTGGTTTACCTATTTCTTATTCTTTGTTGATTTATGTGCTGTCATCTGTTTCTTTGTTGCCTATGGACCTATTTCAGGACCAAGAGAATGGTTAATTCAGACCGCTTTAGGTACTGGTAAGCATAAGTATTTTGCGTATGTATTATATTCTCAACAGTATGTTCAGGATATTGTTAACCAGAATACATTGATTTCTGCAGGCGATAAGAGCGATGTTGACGCAATTGAATTCGTGGACTATTCAGGGGTAACTGTTTATAAGAATGAATATGAAAAAGAAATCCTGGAGCATGAAGAAGGACAGGATTACAAGATTATTTCTATTTCTAATGGTAGCTACTCAGGATATATTGCAGTTATTTATACTCCAGAAAAGCTGAACCTGGTTGTTGCTAAACAGGCTTGGGGTAATGAGGTATCAGAAATGGTAACTCAGAATAATGCTCAGCTTGGTGTCAACGGTGGTGGATATTATGTTAATCAGGAAACCTATTATAAGTATCCAACCGATAATCTTATTTTAAATGGCAAGATTTACTATGATAAGGGCAAGGCAGGCAATATTATTGGTATGAATAGCGATGGTGTTCTGATGCTGTTTAAAGGAACTGAAAACAGCATCAGAACACCATCGCTA
>DCGH01000098.1 GCA_002315205.1 Erysipelotrichaceae bacterium UBA1783 | reverse complement strand
GATTTACAGGGTACATTTTACATTGCCAACTGGCTTTTCTTTTATCTGTCTGGTCTATTTTTAATTGTTAATCTACCCTCGATTTTACTATCAAAGTTATTGCCATTCGCTAATAGCTCTTCAAAGATAGAGTTGATTGACGTAATAACAATTCTTGGCTTCTTGTTAGCTTCAACCTCTTCTACTGGGATACCAAAGAATTCAGTAAAGCTACCGAAATGGAAACCATTCTGCACTGCAATCTTAATCATATCACTATCTTCTACATTCTTACCATTTAGCTGACAAACATCTAAACTCTTTGTATTATAGTCATATTCAACGTGAACACCTTGAGAAACCTGATAGAATTCAGTATGACCATCTCCATACATTTCATCTCTGAACATATGCTTAAAAATCTGTTTAAATTGCTTACCAGTAACCTCTAGCATTACAACAGCACTATCATATGGGAAGCATTCAATCAGATCACGATAATTGATAATTGGTCCCAGTTCCTTCTTTCTGATAGCACCAGAAGCATAAAACATTACATCGAATGAAGAATCTACCTGCAATAAATCGGCGAATAAATTGCCCAGCTCTGTTTCCTGATTTCTTTTAGGATGCGTCAATGTTCGTTTAAAGTTAGTAACTAACCTTAGATACTTCTTATCTGTTTCGCACTGATATGACTGTAGCATATCCTCTAATGTTTCGTTTCTTGGACAATTATCATCATTAATTGGGATTGTCTTCCACTTATATCCTAATAGTTCATTGTTATCAGAAAACTCTAAATCAAATCTGCCAATCTGGTCAGTTCCAGTATAGGCTTGAACAATTGGAATACCATTGACAATTTCTGGTTCATCCATCTTGGTATGAGAATGACCTCCAATAATCATATCAACACCCCACTGTGGGTCAATCATACCAGCTAATTCTCTATCTGCTTCAATACCAATATGAGTTAATAAAACAGTTAAATTGATCTTAGTAGTCTTATAGTTATCAATGATTCTGTTAACTTCCTTTCTTGCCTCCCATAGATCAACGAAGGAACCAACAACAGCCTCTGTTTTAGTTGTAGATAAAACCTCTTCTGTTAAAATACCAATGAACATAACATTGATTTCACCAACCCTCATTATTCTGAACGGGGTGAACAATCTTTTGTGATTACTCTTGATATAAAGATTAGCATTAATAATTGGGAACTTTGCACATTTCTCTAAAAATAACAAATGGGCAATACCATAATCTGCTTCATGATTACCAATAGTGACAACATCTGGCGAAAGAATATTCATAATTTCAATTGTCGAGAATCCCTTGTATTCTGAATCAATAACAGAGCCTCTAAACATATCACCAGCAATAGCATAAATAACGTTTTCCTCTTCATTACGAACCTTATTAATATATCCTGATAAACGTGACACACCACCAACCAGCTTTCCATCAATCTGTTCAGCAGTAAAATCACCATGTAAATCATTTGAATGCAATAGTGTTAGCTTTTTAGTCATAAAAATCTCCTTTTTAATCGTAACTATTATCTCAAAGTAATAGTCTAATTCCTATACCCATATGGGTGAAAAAAAAGCCTTTTGAAGGCTTTTAAATATATTGATCGTTTTTACTTTCTTTTCTGATGGTAACAAAGCCATAAATGAAAATAGCACCAACAAACACATACCAGATGATAATGGCTATCTCAGAATCAATAGAAATTAAGAAATCATATAATCCATGAACAATGGTTGCTGAAATTAAGCCCATTGCACTACATAAGCGATAGTTTGAACCTGGATAGTGTTCCTTTAGCATCTTAGCTCTTGAGTAAAATACACCCATAATGATACTGAATACCATATGACCTGGCACCGCAGTAAATGCTCTAGCTACAGCAATCTCAAATCCATAACTTAAAACATACAGTACATTCTCTCCAATCGCAAAACCTAATGATGCAAAAACAGCATAAATCATACCATCAAAGGTACAATTAAAGTTTTTGTTTTTCCAGGTATAAAGATTTAGGAAGAAATACTTAGCACCTTCCTCAATCAAGGCAACACCAAAAAACATTTCTACAAACACATAGCCGATTGTGCCATATTCCATAATAAAATCTAAAATATTTTGAAATGCTGTTTCTCCTAAAAAAGCAACCCCACATGATAATAGTCCACCTAAAAGAAGCAACAGCAATAACCCTAATGGCTCCTTCTCTACTCTATCCTTATTGTAAACGTACACTAACAATGCAACACCAGGCAAAAATGCTAAATCCAACAAATATCTATCCACGATTCAATTTCTCTCTTTCCTTCTTCAATTCTTCCATTAAAGCCACAGCAGACCACTTCAAATTATATTTTGTCGCAATAGCTTTATAGCTGATTGGACAGCTCCTCTTTAGCTGCTCCAAAGCAAAATCCAGTTTACTGTCAGGAATATTACAAAACACTATAAGATCTTCCATAAATGGCTTTTTACAGTCATTCTTTTTATTTTTTTCTGATAATAAGTCAGCAATAGTATTTTCCTGTTGTCCCTTCGCTACAGAGTAAACCTCAATACCTAATGGCTTAAAAATCTGATATAACAGATTCTCTTTAAATATATCAACATTAAATACTAGTACCTTTTCCATAATTGTTCCTTCATCAATAACTCATTATAACAAATTATCCACCCTTCTAACTCTTTTTTTAAAGACTTTTTTGACTTTTATTTATATAATATGTGTATATCTTAAAAAAAGCTAACTATGTAAAAAAC
>DCGH01000042.1 GCA_002315205.1 Erysipelotrichaceae bacterium UBA1783 | reverse complement strand
TAAAACAAAAGGAAATTTCAACAATAAGTTAGGTGTGCCATTAACATTGATTAATATGGATGATGATGTTGAGGTTGCGGTTATTGAAATGGGTATCGATGATTTTGGCATTATGGAAATGCTGGTAAAGATGGTAAAGCCAGATTATACCATCATCACTTCGATTGGCCCTGCTCATGTTCAGCAATTCAAGACCATTGATAACATTGTTCAGCAGAAGTGCTGGATTAATTCCAGATTGAAGAGCACAGGAAAGTGCTTCTACAATCATCAAGCCTACGGTTTAACAAATCAGCTAAAAGAAATGGGCTTAGAAAGCCAATCTGTCGGCTATGGCTTCGATGAGGAAAGTGATGTTATGGCAATTAGCTATGATATTAATGAATCTGGCACAACCTTCGTTACTAGAGAATATCCAGAAAGAACATTTGTGCTACCAATCTTAGGAAAGCATCAGGTGTTAAATGGATTAGCGGGTATTGCGATTGGTACAGAGTTAGGATTAACAATTGAACAGGTTCAACAAGGCTTCAATAGTATTGTGTTAACGCCACATCGTTTACAGCTTTTGAATATCAATGAAGCAATAATTATTGATGATACATATAACAGTAATCCATCATCATTAACTGCATCATTGTCTACAATGATTGAATACAATGACAGCTATGAAAAAACTGTTGTCATTGGTGATATGCTTGAGCTAGGAGAGAATTCCTTAGCAATGCATGCTGGTATTGCTGAAGCCATTGACTTCAGTAAATTTAACAACATTTATGTTGTCGGAAATGAAATGAAAGCCTTAAAGCAGGCTTTAGATAATAAGGGTATTAGTGCTCAGCATTACGATAGCTATAGTGATGTAGCTGCTCACTTAAAGAAGCATTTAACAAAAGGAAATGCTGTATTCTTTAAGGCAAGTAATGGAATGCGTTTTGCAAGGCTGATTGAGCTACTAAAGGAGGAGTTTTAATATGGCAAAGAAAATTGCAGTTTTATTTGGAGGACAGGCAAGTGAGCATCCAGTTTCATTAATGTCTGCTTATTCTGTATTAAACAATTTAGACCATGAAAAGTTTGAGGCTTATATGGTTGGTATTACTAAGGATGGTGTATGGTACCATTTCACAGGTGATATTAATGAATTAGATAAGGATAACTGGGAAAAGAATCCAAATAACCAGCAGGTTATTCTTTCACCAAGCCCAGCTCATCATGGCTTCTATAATATGGCTACTGGTGGTGTAGATTATGTTGATGCTGTATTCCCAGTATTACATGGTAAGTATGGTGAGGATGGCTCAGTTCAGGGCTTATGTGTTTTAAATGGTATTCCATGTGTTAGCTCAAATATGACAAGCTGTGCTAATTCAATGGATAAGGTAATTACACATGTTTTATGTGAAAACGCTGGTATTCCAATGGCAAAGTACAGAGTTTTATATAGAAATGAAAGCTATGATCTGGAAAGCTTATATAGGGAAGTTGAGAAGGAATTATTGATTCCTTGTTATGTAAAGCCAGCAAGAGAGGGTTCTTCTTTTGGTGCGCACAAGATTAATAATTACACTGATTTTGTTAATTATATTGCTGATGCCTTCAGCTATGATGAAAAGATTCTTTTAGAGGAATTCATTGAAGGTACTGAGGTTGGTGTTGGTGTATTAGGTGAAGAAACATCAGAATGTGTCTATGAGGTTATTGTTGAAACTGAAATGTATGGTTTCTCTGAAAAATATGATGGCTATAAGACAAACATCTACTATCCTGCAAAGAATCTGACAAAACAACAATGTGAAGAGGTTCGCACATTAGGAAGCAAAATCGCTCATGTTTTAAATTGCGATGTTTTAGCAAGAGTTGACTTCTTCAATAGCCCTAAGGGATTTATCTTTATTGAAGCAAATTTAATTCCTGGATTTACTTCTCATTCATTATATCCAGCAATGTTCCAGCATTCTGGTTTAACTTATACTGATTTATTAACAAAGCTGATTGGATTAGTTTTGAAGGACTAAAAAATGAGACCATCACGTTGTTATGTCGGTATTTCCTTAAAGAATTTTAAGGAAAATGTTAGAAATCTACAGAACTACCTGCCAAAGGAAACAAAGATTATTGGTATTGTCAAAGCAGACTATTATGGTCATGGCGCTTTACAGCTTGCTAGAGCAATGGAGCAGCAAGGGGTAAAGGATTTCGCTGTAGCAGCCTTAAACGAAGCCTTAAAGCTAAGAGAAGCGGGTCTAGGAGGAACTATTATGGTTCTAGGCTATACAGAGAAAGAGGAATGGCTAATGGCTGCCAAGTATGACGTTATTTTAACAGTAACCTCTTTTGAACAGGCCATTGAAATGGCAGAGTACTGCAGAATTACAAAGTCAAAGCTAAAGGTTGAAATTTCAGTAGATACTGGTATGAGAAGAATCGGTATTGATCCAAATCTTACAGATGATCAGCTAAAGATGATTTATGACAGTAAGTACTTAAAGGTCAATGGCACCTTCTCACATTTATGCCGCGCGGATTCCTTTAAGGAAGAGGATAAGGCATTCACCTATCAGCAAAATGAGATTTTTTCAAGATTATTAGAAAGAGTCAGAGGTTTAGGATTGTCAGTTGGTAGAACACATTTATGTGCTTCCAGTGGTATTTTAAATTATCCTGAGTTCAAATATGATTATGTCCGTCCAGGCTTTTTACCATTAGGCTTCACCGTTGGTGATATTGTTGAACGCTTTGAAAGAAAACCAGTATTAAGCTGGTATACAAAGATTGAGATGGTAAAGGAAGTGGCTGCTGGTGATGGCATCAGCTATGGACATATTTATAAAACATCAGAAAACAGAAGAATTGCAACATTATCCATCGGTTATGCAGATGGATATCCTAGAAATCTATCTAATCGTGGTTATGTACTTATTTCTGGTAAAAAGGCACCAGTGGTTGGTAGAGTCTGTATGGACCAGATGATGGTTGATGTAACAGATATCGATGATATTGAGGTCGAAAGCCTAGTAACCATTGTTGGTGAAGATCATGGCGCTGTCATTACAGCAAACGATTTAGCTGAAATGGCGAATACTATTGTCGATGAGGTAGTTTGTCTGATTCCATCAAGAGTAATGAGATATTACACAGATTAAAGGAGATTTCATATGAAACAGAATTTAGGAGAGCTAACACCGGTTGAAGGCAGCTTATATGTTGATAGCCGTGGTAGAAAGATATTAGTCGATAAGGCAACAAAGAAGGCCTATATCATCAAAAAGGAACAGGTTAATAAGAGTGGGTTCTATGCTAACAGATATGTTATGGCAGTCATTCTTACTGGTTTCTTTGGATTCTATTTCAATTGGATTTGGGGCATTATTGCTGGTTTAGCATTAGCAATCGTTTTAGAACTATTTTATCGTAAAGGCTTCCTAACTTCTTTAGAAGAGGTCGATGGCTTTGAAATGAAAGCCGCACCAAAAAGGGAAGAGGTTTATGCTAAACTGGGAAAGAAGGAGAATGTCATTAAATTAGTTTGTGGTATCGTCTTACCATTATTATTAGTGGTTTATGTATTGATGACAATCGCAAATAGTGAAACAGTTTTAACCACAAATAATATTATTTTATTTGTATTCAGTGGGGCTGCTTCTATATATGCAATTTATATTGCAGTTGTAACATGCAAGGCATTAGCTATTATTAAAAAAGAGGAGAAATAATATGTTAGAATTCAAATTTGACACACAGCTTTTAATTGAAGGACACGATTTAGATGAAGATGAAATTCATGATTACATTCTTGAAAACTTCAAGGGTGATTGCTTACTAGCTGTCGGTGACGATGAATTAATCAAAATTCATTATCATACAAATGAACCATGGTTAGTATTAGAATATGCTGCAACTAAGGGTGAAATCTATGATGTAGTTATTGAAAACATGGAAAGACAGGCAAACGGTTTAAAAGGATAAAAAATTCATATGACTTACATAAATCCTTCACAAAAGAAGAATATAGTATGAATATAAAATAAAGAGGTGTAGGTATGGCGAGAATATTAGTAGTTGATGATGAATCAAGAATCAGAGATATGATTATTAAGTATGCTAAATTTGAGGGGTTTGATGTAACAGAAGCTGGTGATGGCTTTACAGCAATCGATTTAGCTACAAAGAATGATTATGATATCATTGTTATGGACGTTATGATGCCAGAGCTTGATGGCTTTTCAGCTGTAAGAGAAATCAGAAAGACTAAGAGCACACCAATCATTATGTTATCAGCACGTGGTGAGGAATATGACAGAATTCATGGATTTGAAGTAGGTGTCGATGATTATGTCGTAAAGCCTTTCTCTGTGAAGGAGCTAATGATGAGAGTTCAGGCAATTTTAGCAAGAAGCACAAAGAAAGCTTCTAGCAATGTTGATTCTGCATCCTTTGAAGGATTAGAGATTGATTACTCAGCAAGAATTGTTAAGGTTGATGGTATAAGAGTAGACATGTCTCCAAAGGAATATGATTTACTATTCTATATGAGTAAAAACAACAATATTGCTTTAAGTAGAGAAAATCTATTAACAGAAATATGGGGATATGACTATTTTGGTGACGACCGTACCTTAGATACTCATATCAAGCTGTTAAGAAAATCTTTAGGTCAGTATCAGAAATTCATTGTCACTGTTAGAGGGGTAGGCTACCGTTTTGAAGCTTAGCGAAGAAAAACAGAAGAAATTTCGAAGACATTTCAGTTCTTTAAAGATGGAGCTGTTCTACTATTTCTCAACCATAACTATATTTATGGTTGCGTTATTGTGGATTTTTGAAATACTGTTTCTAGATACAACTTATAAAATCGTTCGAACCAACCAGATCTCAAGAGTAGGAAACAGCCTTGCTCAATCAATCAATTCCACCTCATTGATGGAAATTGTGCAAACTACAGTTGTTGAAAAGGATGTTACTGTTTATATAAAGGACCTAGTTACCACTGAAACAATTCAGGCAAACTATGATTTGTTTAAAAATGGTACAACTATGGCCGACGTTGCACAAATCAATATGATACTGACAACCGTCCAGCAAGATCAAAGTATCGTATTATATTTAAATGAGGATGGTAGTCAGATTTTAAGATCAGACAATGTTTTGAGCTTAGTAACAAACTACTTCTTTAAAAACACAAGTATTAAAGGATTAATTTATTCCACAATTACAACAAATTCGGAAGGTCATCCGGTTTTGTTATTCCTATATGGTACGATTGTACCAGTAGAATCTACGATAGATGCTTTACGTGAGCAGATGCTGATTATTACCATCATTATGTTTGTGGTTACAGTTGTTGTGTCTGCTATTTGTGCAAGCTCAATTGCCGATCCAATCAGTAAAATGAACGAGGATACCAAGAAGCTATCGCAAGGCAACTATGATATTGATTTTACGACAAAGGGATATGCGGAAATCATGGAGCTATCTGAAACGCTGAATAAGCTGGCAAGTGATTTGGATAGCGTTGATAAGATGCAAAAGGATTTAATTGCTAATGTTTCTCATGATTTAAGAACACCACTGACAATGATTTCAGGCTATGGTGAGGTTATGAGAGATAG
>DCGH01000054.1 GCA_002315205.1 Erysipelotrichaceae bacterium UBA1783 | reverse complement strand
CTCTGACTCCGTCACTCAAAGGTTCAAATCCTTTTATCCCAGCCATAGGCAATACACAGACTTGAAAAAGTCTGTTTTTTTATGTTTAATTATTACAGGTGATATACATGATTAAGGATGACGCTTTTAANNGAATATCCTTCATCAATTTCATTTCCAAATTCATCTGCTGTCATAATAAACCTCCTTGTTAAAATTATCTATAATTCCATTTACGATAACAAGCCTGAGCCTGCCATTAAGCAGCATCTAAAAGGATTTAGCTTCCATAATGGCAAGCTGATTGTGATTGCTGTGGGTAAGGCGAGCTTTCTTATGGCAAAGGCTGCCAAAGAGGTATTTAAGAAGAAAATCGATTCTGGTATCGTTATTACCAAGCAAGGTCATGCAGATGGTGAAATTGAAGGCTTTGAAATCTATGAAGGATCACACCCTGTTTTGAAACAATCTACGATTGATGCAACAGAAAGAGTTTTAGAAGTAACAAAAGATCTAAGTGAGAATGATGATGTCATCTTCCTATTATCAGGTGGCGGAAGTGCTCTATTTGAAAAGCCAATCTGCTCTTTAGCGTATCTTCAGAATATTACCGAAAAGCTTCTTAAAAGTGGCGCTGACATTAAAGAAATCAACACGATCCGTAAATGCTTATCTTCCGTTAAGGGCGGTAAGTTTGCGAAGTGGTGTGCACCAGCTCATGTTTCTAATTTCATTTTAAGCGATGTTATCTCTAATGAGCTAAGTATGATTGCTTCAGGGCCAACAGTGGAAGACCACTCCCAATTAGATCCTTTGAGAATCAACCAGAAGTATCAGTTAGGAATTGAAGAAGGCTATTTAAAAACAGAAAAGGTAAGCAGTCTTGATAATGTTAACAGCACTATTATTGGCTCCGTCACAAAGCTAGTTGAATCTGCAAAAAGAAAAGCGGAAAGTTTAGGCTATAGCAGCGAGATTGTTAGTGATTCCATTGAAATGAATGATCAGGACTTTGCCAAGCTATTAATTCAGAAGGCTAAGCAGCATCAGAATACAGATCGCTCCCTTGCCTTTATCTATGGTGGAGAAACTACGGTAGTTGTCAAAGGGGATGGATTAGGTGGAAGAAATCAGCAGATTGCCCTTTCCTGTATTAAGGATTTAAAGGATTGTTGCAGCACCGCTATCTTCTCCATAGGCTCTGATGGAACCGATGGTCCTACCGATGCAGCTGGTGGCTATGTTGATACCACAACCTATTTAAAGGCATCAGAGCTATCAATTGATATTGAACAATATCTTGATAATAATGATTCATATCACGCCCTAACAGCCTTAGATTGCCTTGTAGTTACTGGACCAACCAACACCAATGTTAATGATTTATCTGTAGTATTGATCAAACGTGATTTCTTATCTGTGGATCAATATCAGAATATGGCTTTAGATATTATTAAAGAAGAATATCCATTTGCCACAAAAGAGTGCTTCTCAGGGAACTACACTATTAGCAATATCAATGATCAATGGTGTTTCACAAAAAATGCCTGCAGCTGGGAATATCCAGGACAATGGTATCCAAACAGCTTATATATCAATACAGAGCAATTTATTGCCTTGCTGGTTGAGGATGGTATCAAAGGAATTGAAAGTAACTATACCAGAAAATTCGATGCCAGAAATCCAGACTTCAAATAAAAGAAAAGAACTATTCAGCTGAATAGTTCTTATTTTTTTATTAGTCTTTCTTACCGATTTTAATTAATCTTGCAATAGCGTTTGATAAAGCAACATTAATCAGCATTTCTACAATGAAGTTTGTACCGATCATACCAAATAGAATGAAGCTGATAACATTTGATCCACCAGACCATGTTTCTAATAATGGGATGAAGAATACAAGGCAGCCAACAACGAATAAGCCTGTGTTTACACATGGTGCTGCAATACTAGCTAATAATACGGCTAAGCTATTGTTCTTTGCCTCAAACATCTTGTATACATATCCAGCAGCGATACCTGCACAAGTACCCTTAGCAATAACTGTAATCACTGTTCCTACTGGACTATAAGCTAGGAAGGCACCAGCATCTGTTAATAAAACGATAACGCTGAAGATAAATCCTAGTACTCCACCTGCCCAAGGGCCATATAAAGCACTACCGATAACGATTGGAACTAGTACTAGTGAAATACTAAAAGGTCCAAATTTGATGAATGAACCAAGCATCTGTAGCACTACAACAGTTGCAACGAGCAAGCCCATTCCCACTAAAGTTTTTGTTTTTTGATTTCTCATTATAAATATTCTCCTTATGCTCCCATTCACTATGGATATGGTGCACGATTATTATTATATATTTTTTCTCTGTTTTGTAAAGTAATAAAAAAAGGAGCCCTTCTGGACTCCAATTTCATATCAACTATTCGCCTAAGAAATCTCTTCCTAAAGCATCAGCAGCTAACATTGCATTGTATACCTTTTCTGCATCAATAGCGAATGGTAGGTTACCTAATGTATCGCCTTCAGCACATGCTGCAGCTGCAGCTGGTAATAAATGCTCCTTGCTAGTATCTGTAATACCTAACTGTTTGAATGTTACAGGTAAGCCTACTGAAGTCATCCAGTATAGCATTTCATCCATTTCGTCTTCAGGAATGTTTTCTAATACTAACTGAGTTAAAGTACCGAAATTAACCTTTTCACCATGCTGCATATGATGAGTTTCTGGTAAAGTAGTTAAACCATTATGAATTGCATGAGCACCAGCTAATCCACCTGATTCAAAACCGATACCTGATAATAAGGTGTTTGCTTCAATGATCTTTTCAACTGCTGGAGTTAAAGCGTGAACATCTAAAGCCTTCTTAGCCTTTAAGCCTTCAGCCATTAATGTATCGTAGCATAGCTTAGCAATACCTGCTGCTGCTAAACCAACGGTACCACCAGCACATGTGCCTGCACCTGAGTTTAAGCAAGCTCTAGCTTCAAAATAAGTAGCCATAGCATCACCCATACCTGATACTGATAAACGAACTGGAGAAGCAGCGATAACTGCAGAGTCCATTAATACAAGATTTGGATTTGCTGGTAAGAATAAGTATTCTTCAAATACACCCTCATCTGAGTAGATTACAGATAATGCTGAGCATGGTGCATCTGTAGAAGCAATGGTTGGACATACAACTACTGGTAAATTTGCATAATAAGCAACTGCCTTTGCTGTATCGAAAATCTTTCCGCCGCCAACACCGATAATAACATCATAACCGCCAGCCTTAACAACATCAACGATTCTGTTAATTTCATTCTTTGAGCATTCGCCATTGAACTTTTCGAATGTTACTGTAGCTTCTGTGAAGCTCTTTTCAATCTGTGTACCCTGACGCTTAATACCACCTTCAGAAATAACACATAATGCCTTTTTACCTAGCTTAGCTGTATAAGCGCCTAGGTTATTCATCTCGCCAGGTCCCTGAACATAGCGTGATGGTGAAATAAATACATTTGCCATAAAAAATAATTCCCTTCTTTTTATCTTGTTCATTAAAACAAACTACATTATATGTGAAATTTTTAACATTGTCATCACTATTAAAGTTCTTGTTATAAAAGTGAACATATTCACAAAAATTAGATAATAAAAATCAAGCCCCTATAGGGGCTAAATTGTAAAATTTTAATAATTTGCTTAATAAGCCTGAAATTTA
>DCGH01000062.1:11394-12244 GCA_002315205.1 Erysipelotrichaceae bacterium UBA1783 | reverse complement strand
GCATTTTTAGCTGATTTGATTAAGTTATTTACAAAAACTCATATTTTAAAATCCGCTAAAAATGCTCGCCTATACTTATTCTAACAACATTTTGCTAAATTAGGTGTGAACGGTTACCACTATTTAAAAATAAATTTTTTTCCTAGAAGTTTGACTTACAATCTTATTTCATGTATAAGTTCGTTCCAGCGGGGTGGAGCAGTCTGGTAGCTCGTGGGGCTCATAACCCCGAGGTCGTAGGTTCAAATCCTGCCTCCGCAACCATTTTGTTAACCTTAAAATAATTGGTTAATATTTTGTCGACCTCGATTTTTTCTTTTTTTCTGAAGCAGTTTTATCCTTTATACTGATTACCACTTGTTAGCAATTTGTTTATTAGAAAAACTTGGTCGTATGTTTTAGAAGGTATTTTCTTTTAATCCCTTAATAAATTGCATAACACATTAAAGTCATTTTTAAATTAATTTTGATAAAAAGTTTTGGTATGCAGTATATTTTAGAATTAACAAAATCATTAGCTGACATTTTCGGTGGTGAAGACATTTTTTGTGCTGTAATCCTTTATACGTGTTACACGTATTTAAGGCGTATCTTATTCATGACACCACTTCGAGCCTTAATCACTATCGGTATCCCCATTATTTTTTGCTTACAGAAAAACACCTCTTACGATCCAAAGTTAGCCATTCCACTAGCCTGTCTAGCTTTAGCAGCAGTTCTCACGCTATACAGAATGTTTTATGATATTTTTTACTTACTTAATCCACTAAATCTCTTAATGCGTGGCAGATCATCACTTCTTCTTTTAGGTTTACTTGCCCTAGCCTTTTCAAACGGTGGATTTGGACGT
>DCGH01000062.1:11168-11338 GCA_002315205.1 Erysipelotrichaceae bacterium UBA1783 | reverse complement strand
TTGGCTTACCCCTTGCCATGTCAATGCTAAATAGAGCACGCTCTTTTATCCCGCTTGCAACTATGGGAGGCTTAGCCGCCATGCTCTTTTTAGGTGGAAGCAACAACAACCTCACATCTGGTTTGAACAATCCAGTAAAAAGCATTACAGATCAAGTAGGCAATACAAAT
>DCGH01000062.1:10952-11163 GCA_002315205.1 Erysipelotrichaceae bacterium UBA1783 | reverse complement strand
AACAAATTACACTAGCTTTTTTGTAAATAGTGCTAAAAAAATTGATGAATATATCAAAATTTAGTAAGCATTTATACTACGTAAAAATGAATTACTGGGTGTATCAGGGGAAAAGTTTGCATCAATATTCCGCTTTTTCCCTTCTGCAACTGTTTACTCCCCATATATAGACCGAACATTTTTAGTTGATTTCATTGAGTTATTACAAAAA
>DCGH01000062.1:7323-10901 GCA_002315205.1 Erysipelotrichaceae bacterium UBA1783 | reverse complement strand
GTCTAAACTTACCCTGACAACTTTTCGTTAAGAAGGGTGTGAACGGTTACCTCCTTCTTAAACACCAATGTCCATTAAAGAATCTCTTTTTCACCTCTTTTATGTAAATAGGCTCTAAATGTTGTAACATGCCAACTATGGGCGCACCAACAATTTTAGGCGGAGTATTTCCAATAAACAAAGTCGCTATCTCTATCTTTAAATTTTTACATAACTCTTCAAAATCATTACTGTTTGCTTGTTTTAAAGTTTCAAGACCAATAACTAATTGAGCAGCATTTAAATCAGTTTCTTCACGAGCTAAATAAATCTTTTCTATACTGTCATGTTGCTTAGCAAAGGTTGTTATTTTGTTTTTTAATGGAAGTTCTTCATCAACGTTTACGGGATGAATCACCACAGATGAAGCTTCTGAATCTGCTAATGATTCGGCCAATAATTCTGGAAGTGAAGCTTCACCAGCACGTAAAAGATCAATTTCCCAAGGCGAAAATTCTTTTTCATACTCACGTCCTGGATTAAGAACAATCCACCATTCTTTAGGTATACGGCCAAACAGATCATGTGAAGCTATATTTTCAAATGTAAACTCAACACCACACCAATCAGCGATATATATTTTATGCGTAAAAACAGGCACCACCACCCGTTCCGAATCTTGAACTCCTAAGATATTCAAAAAAGGATTAGGATATTGCGGAGCATTAGATAAAGGTTGTTCTTGAAAACGATGTGGTACATACAAAAAAGCTTTTAACAATTCTTTATAAAAAGCCTCGACAGTCTTCCCCAAGGATGCTTTATACAATAAATCTTCCAGTCTATCCTCTGCTTCGCAATTCATTAATTCGCCATGCCATAAAAAACTAAAATTAATCTACTTCTTTAGCTATAATACCTGTAATGTCAACCGATTCATCACCATATAACAAAGCACTTGTTCCCTTATCATTTTTATCTAACACTAAAGAGATATCGTGATTTTTAGCATATTTTCTTATGACATTAACCACACGGTCTGTAAGTTCTTTGTTACTTTCAAGAAATTTCTTTTGTACTTCAGCATTAGCCTTTGAAGCTGTCTGTTCATAATCTCTGATAGCATCCCGTAAAGCTACAGCTTCTTTAGACTGTGGATCCTTTGAACCAGCTTTAAACTTTTGCTCTAAAGCTTGAATATTCTTTTTTTTATTTTCTAGACTATCTTTAAAGGCTTTTTGGATTTTATTAATTTCATTCTTTTTTTGAGTAGATTCTGGTAAATCATTTATAATCTTATTTACATCAACCGTCACAACCTTATAACTATCAGCTTGAGCCAAATTAGCTACAATTATAAGAGAACAAACAACAAAAAATGTTTTGAACATAACTTCCTCACATTATTTCTAAATAACCGCTATATTATATGAATTTTCATATTCTTAGCTTAAATACTATTATTCTTCATCAGCTACATTAAAGTTAAAATAACCTGCCGTACTATATCATCTTCAATGTTTTGATCATATACTGCAACGCCAATAGAAGATAACAAAACCCACTTTAACTTATTTGAAACCGATTTTTTATCATATTGCATTTTTAAAAAGCATTCTTCACAACTTACTTTAAAAGGAATTTTCGTTGGTAAACCATAATTTGAAATTACTTGAATAATTCTTTGCACTTCAGACTCAGGTAGTACCCCAACCTGCGATGATAATCTACTAGCACATACCATTCCAATCGCCACAGCTTCACCATGCAACAATGGTTTGCCATACTGATAAGATAGTGCTTCTAAAGCATGTCCAAAAGTATGCCCAAAGTTTAAAATTTTCCGCATCCCACATTCTTTCTCATCGCTTGCTACGACAAAAGCCTTAATCTGACAAGAATGCCTAATTAAAACTGACAAATTAACAGAATGAGCTTCAATCTCTTTAAAATATTCAGCATCATAAATTAATGCATGCTTTATCATCTCTGCATATCCAGACGTTAATTCACGTTTGGGAAGCGAATTTAATTCTGCAACATCAATAATAACAGCTTTTGGCTGTTTAAATGCACCGATAATATTTTTTACCTGATCAAGATTTACTCCTACTTTACCGCCAATACTAGCATCAATATCAGCTAATAAACTGGTAGGGATATTAATAAAGTCAACCCCTCGCATATAAGTAGCAGCGACAAATCCGCCCAGATCTGTCGTAAGACCTCCACCATAATTGATAATTAAACAGTGTCTATCAAAACAAGCTAAATGAATTTTTGTCCAAATCCGAGTTACCACCTCAATATTTTTTTTATCTTCACTTGCTTCAATAAAATAAGTCTCTACGTTAAACTTTGGATATAAATTTTTTATTATATCAGCTAACGATTTAGTTAAATTTTTATCTTGAATAATAACTACTTGCTGATACGCATCTAATTTCAGGTCTAATAAAGCCTCTAAAATGATATTATTTCCAAGATAAATTGGATAAATTGTTTTTTTAGAACTATTATTAATACTAATCTCTAATTTATCCATTTCGTACATATCTCAAAAAAGTTAGACCTTCTTTAATATTTTCTTTTTCAATTAAACTAAATCTATCTTCAAAACGTGGAAAAAAAGCATCTCCTTGATGCTTATTCGGAATTAAAGTTAGATACAATTCATCCCAAAACGGCATGGTTAACTGATATATCTTAGCCCCACCAATAACCCATAAAATATCACCAACAATTGATTCTGTACCAGTTTTGACAGCGTTCAAATATTTTTCTAAATTACGACAGATTTGGACGCCATCAAAATGCATTTCACTTAGTCCTGCTACGACATTTTTTCTTTTTGGTAACGGCCTAAATTTTTCTGGTAACGATTCATATGTTTTTCTACCCATTAAAACCGTATGACCAATTGTCAAATTAGCAAAGTGCCGCATATCCTGCGAATAATGCCAAGGAATAGCATTATTTACTCCAATTACCCGATTTTCATCCATAGCTGAAATAGCTGCAATCTTAACCATTTAACACAATATAAAAAAATAGTTATCTATAATATCAAAAATATTTTGTATCCGTTTACACCCCTTTTAACAAAATGTCGCCAGAATAAGTTTAGGCGAGCATTTTTTGCAAATTTTATTATATAAGCCTTTATATATCTTCAATCAAATTAGCTAAAAATGCTCGGTCTCCTTAGGAGAGTGAATGGTTGAAATATTTTAATATCGAACCACCTACCATCAGACAGCAATATCAAACTTAATATGTGGCAAGGGATCATAATTACTTAAAGTAAAATCTTCATATTTAAAAGCAAGGATATCCTTTACTTTAGGATTTAAAGTCATAGTGGGTAAAGCACGAGGTGACCTTAAAAGCTGTTCTTTTGCACCATCTAGATGATTAGAATAAATATGTAAATCACCAAAGGTATGAACAAATTCGTATGGCTGTAGTCCAGTCACCTGAGCAACCATTGTTAATAACATTGCATAGCTGGCAATATTGAATGGTACACCTAAGAATAAGTCCGCACTTCGCTGATATAGCTGTAATGAAAGCTTCTTACCATCAGCACTTACATAGAA
>DCGH01000062.1:5655-7257 GCA_002315205.1 Erysipelotrichaceae bacterium UBA1783 | reverse complement strand
ACAACTAAATGTCTTCTTGAGAAAGGATTGTTTTTGATAGAATCAATGACCTGAGTAATCTGATCAACACCGAAGAAATCTCTCCATTGCTTACCGTAAACAGGTCCTAATTCGCCCCATTTGCTGGCAAACTGCTCATCGTCAATAACTCTTTGAACAAATTCTTCCATAGTTTCTCCCTGATATTCATCAGACTGAGTAAACTTTTTATATGGCCAATCATTCCAGATTTTAACCTTATCCTTAACTAAAGGTCTGATATTTGTTGAACCAGTTAAAAACCATAATAGCTCTTTTGCAATACCCTTGAAGAATACCTTTTTTGTTGTTAATAAAGGGAAACCTTCTTCCAGGTTAAAACGAACCTGATAACCAAAGGTAGAAATAGTTCCAGTACCTGTTCTATCAGTTCTCTCCTGTCCGTTTTCTAAAACGTATTTACACATATCTAAATATTGCTTCATAATTGTGCCTCCAATATCTTAAAATTCTTCTAAAAATGGATTCGCATCGAACTTTTCATCGATTTCACATAGGAAATGAGCGATTAAATCGATACATGCTTTAATATCCTTTAATGATCCAACCTCAGCTGGTGAATGCATATTTCTTAAAGGAATAGATACTAATGCTGTTGGAACACCAATATTTGAATACTGGATTCTTCCTTCATCTGTATAGGTATTACCGCTGCTTAATTCAAACTGAATTGGAATGTTATACTTTTTAGCAACAGCTTCCAGCTTATTGTTGATAATTCTATTTAGTGAAACACCATGGTCAATGACAGCACCACCGCCAACATTTACTTCACCAGTATCACCCTTTTCTGAGCTAGGGAAATCAGAAGCGAAGGTAACATCCACAACAATAGAAATATTCGGTTTGAAATGGCTTGCTGCATAATAAGCACCCTTGCCATTTGTTTCTTCACCTGTAACAGAACAAGCACATACACCAACAGTTGCACCTAATTCTTTTGCTTTTTTGATTGCTTCTAAAATAATGAATACACCAATTCTATCATCCATTGCTCTTGCTGTAATGCAATCATTAACTAATTCTCTTACATCTGTGTCAAAAATGACCCAATCACCATGCTTAACATATTTCTTTGCGTCATCCTTGCTTGTAGCACCAATATCAATTGTTAAATCAGTTGCATCAGTTTCTTTTTTATAAAGGTCTTTATCAGCAACAACAGCGCCATAAATAACATCCTTGCCATTAAAGATTCTAACCTTCTGACCTAAATACATACATGCTCTTACTCCACCAGTTCTAGCTACCTTTAAATAACCATCACTAGTAAAATCGATTACTCTTAAACAGATTTCATCAATATGACCATCTAGTAAAACCTTGTATGGACTTGAGGTATTGATTAATGAATATACATTTCCAGCAGTATCAACTCTTACCTCATCAACACTATCATTCATGTACTCTACAATACTTTTCTGTAATACAATCTCACAGCCACCTGGTGAAGGTGTCTTTAGCATTTTAAATAAAAAATCTTTATTCACTTATTTTCCTCCAATTAATGAGACATTTTTGTTGCAGCTTTAAAATCTTCAACTCTAAGCTTATAAGCTTCCA
>DCGH01000062.1:0-5628 GCA_002315205.1 Erysipelotrichaceae bacterium UBA1783 | reverse complement strand
TATAAGCTTCCATAGTTAATTCATCTAGTGCAACCTTTGGTGATTGGACACCTAACTGCTTTAGTAGCTCCTCTGTAAATAAAGGATTTAAAACCAGCATTGGTCCTAACAGATAGGTTGCAATCAGATTATTTTTCCTGATTCCCTCTGTTGGACATTGAAGATTTAATCCAAAACCTTTTTCATTAGTAAATAATGGTTGTTCATCAGAAGTAGCTAAAGTGAACTGGCTCTTAAAACCAACTACCTCATAATCATGATATTTACCTAAATAGATGGTGTTCTTTCTGCCAAAATAATCTCTTTCAGCTGATAAATCAACTAAACCTAAGCCTTTTAGGCATACCCCATTTTTATCGGTAACTTCTTTACCAAAAACTTCAACGGCATTACCTGTTAATAAAAAATAGGTTCCATTATTAATTAATTCTTCCAGACAATCTCTATATTTACTCAAACGTTCAACATATTTTTCTTGAGCACTTTCAGTTGATGGTCCTAAATAAATCAAATCAACTTTGTGATTTACAAAGTAAGGCACATCATTTAATTCTGTTTCAATAAAGGTTGCTTCTGGTAAGCATTTCTTTAAATAGATGACATTACCACGATCTCCAAAAAGGTTACATAGCTTTGGATATAATATTTCAACTACCATATTATTTACCTAACCTTTCACATTTTTCTTTAACCTTAGCAAGAATCTGCTTGTATTCAGCAACTGAATACATATCGAATAGAATATAAATATTTTCACATGCCTCTACATCTAAATACTCTGGTGTCTTCACATCACTTTCAATACATGTCAGCTTTTCTTCATCAATACCCGCTAAAGCAAAACGAATATGATAATCGACATGACGCTTGCCACCATAAATAATCTGGGTAATGTTTTCATCCTTTAAGAATTCAAAGTCTACATCATAAATCCAGTTAACCATTTCACTAGATTTTTTAGCATCATTGACATCATCTAAAAACATAATGACTGCTTTTTTCTTTGGATCTCTGCTGACAACATCACATGAATTTGAACAGGCAATCGCATTCATACCCTTAGAAAGAATGGAAATGATTCTCTTTCCATTGATTACTACCTCTTGATATCTGCTTGTTGGAACGATAGCAGCTGCTAATCCGTCAGCAATCTGCTTTGATGTCAAGCCAAATTCCTTTAATAAAGCGATACATGCACAGGTGTTGTAATAATCCGATGTTCTATATCCTACTACTGGGAACTCTTCCTTGATTCCATCATATGCGATAGTACATTTGCCATCCTTAATTGTTTCTAAAACATACTTTGCTGCTGGTGAACCAAAATCACAATTTGGACAATGACCCTGACCAATAGAATGATTTCTGACAAAGTTCCAGGTGATTTCACTACCACATTTTGGACAGACAGTAATATCCTTAATAATATTATCACGACAGATTTCATTTTCCTGCAAAGCAAATCTGAAGAAGGTTTGTGATGCTCTCTTTTTTCCTAATTGAGATGAAATCAGATCATCACCATTCAAAATCATTTTCGTGCTTTCTGGGATGTATTGATCTAAGATACTATAAATATACTCTACATGAGCATTTCTCATCATAGAGTCTCTCTGAAGGTTTGTGACAAGCATATAATCCGGTTTTAAATAAGGATATACTCTTACAGCGCTTCTTTCATCTATTTCTAAGCAGGCAACATCTTGATGACATACACCTTTCCAGTCACTATGTGTTAGTAATATGGATGCAATACCCGAATTGATATTTCCACCAAATGAATTCTCAATGACTGAATAACCGGCATGCTTTAGCACTGACATCGTAATGTTGTTTGTGCTAGTCTTACCATTGGTTCCAGTTATTGCGATAACCTTCTTAGGCGGAGTTATTCTTCCTAAAATATCTGGGCATAGCTTTAAGGCAATTCTTCCAGGGAAATCTGTTGCGTTTCTTCCTACAAGATGCATAAATTTAATAATTAGCTTTGTTATAATCACGGTAAAATAAAATCTTAATTTTCCCATATTAATTCTTCTTTCCTGACTTCAATTATTAATTATAAAGGAAATAATACTTTAATACAATTTGAATAATTTTTTCACGAGTATAAGGAATACAAAATTTTCCCTTCTATTATTTAATGAAAGGAGATTATATGCTTAATTCGATTGTTTTAGTAGGCATCAAGCATTCCAATACATTTGTTGCAGAAAATGATGATATTCATTATGCAAGAATGATTTTAGAGATTCAAAGGCCCTATTGGAATTCTGATGGTTCTATGCAGAAGGACCACGTTATTGTCAAAGTATTTCGTGGTGTTGGTGATATGCTTGATGAGAAGTATCCAATTGGTAGTGTCATAGCAATTAAAGGAAGAATTGAAGAAACCAGAGATAACCTTTGTATTGTGATTGCAGAAAAACTGGTCTATTTAAATGAAGAAATTGATGTTGGATAACAAAGAAAAAAACCTATCAGTTCAGATAGGTTTTTTATGTAAGTTGAAAATTAATTACTTAACGTTTGCCATTGATGCAGCAACTTCAGCAACCCAGTTGTCCTTCTTCTTTTCGATACCTTCACCTACTACGATTAATACAAATGAATCAGCTGACATACCAGCATCCTTTAATACCTGAGAAACCTTAGTCTTGCCATCTAAGATATATAACTGGTCATTTAAGCAAAGATCCTGTAAAGCCTTTGAAACCTTACCTTCGATGATCTTAGCTAATGCCTGTTCTGGCTTAGAAGCTAACTTTGGATCTGCCTTAGCAATTGTTGTCTGAACTTCAGTTTCATGAGCAACGATTTCTTCTGGCATCTTGTCTCTTGATACATACTGTGGCTTCATTGAAGCAACCTGCATTGCTACTGACTTAGCAACGTCTTCCTTAGAACCGTTTAAAGTAACGATAGCAGCAGTCTTTCCATCATGGTGAACATACTGACCGAATACCTGATCATCAGTCTTAGTAACAACGTTGAATCTTCTTAAAGTCATCTTTTCACCAGTAGCGAATGATACTGCTGCGATAACTTCAGAAATCTTCTGACCATCAACTACTAACTCTAAAGCTTCTTCAACAGTAGCGGGCTTGTTAGCTAAAATTGCATTAGCAACAACCTTTACCATATCCTTGAACTTGTCAGTCTTAGCTGAGAAGTCTGTCTCTGAGTTAATTTCTAGGATAACAGCTTCGTTACCGTTAACAGTGATATTTGCTAAACCTTCAGCAGCAATTCTGCTTGCCTTTGAAGCTGACTTAGCGATACCCTTTTCTCTTAACCAGTCGATAGCCTTTTCCATGTTTCCATCACAAGCTTCTAATGCCTTCTTGCAGTCTGCAATACCAGCACTTGTTCTTTCTCTTAAATCCTTAACGTCCTGTACACTGATTGCCATAATTAATTAGTCCTCTTTTGCTTCTGCCTTAACTTCTTCTGTTGCAGGCTTTTCTCTTCTTACAAATGGTCTTCTCTGATTGTTTCTGTTCTGCTGCTGTCTCTTTTCTTCAAAACGAGCTTTTCTCTTTCTCTCATTTTCAGCTGCCTGTTCTTCAACAACCTTGATAACATCTTCCATACCAACTTCTGGTAATTCATCTGCAGTATATGCGAATTCTAATACAGCACCCTTTGCTTCTGCGATTGAGTCTGCCATAACACCACATAATAACTTGATAGCCTTAACAGCATCATCATTACCTGGAATAGCATAATCACATAAAGCTGGATCACAGTTAGTATCACAGATACCGAATACTGGGATATTTAACTTTCTTGCTTCTAATACAGCATTGTAATCTTCCTTTGGATCAACGATGAATAATGCATCTGGTAGCTTCTTCATTTCCTTGATACCACCTAAGAAGTTTTCTAACTTTTCCTGTTCTTTTCTGATTAAAGCGATTTCCTTCTTAGTGTAGTTGTTGATTGAACCAGTTTCTTCCATCTGTTCAATTTCAACTAATCTTCTGATTCTCTTCTGAATAGTTCTGTAGTTAGTTAAAGTACCACCTAACCATCTCTGGTTTACGTAGAAAGAACCACTTCTTAAAGCTTCTTCCATAACGATTGCCTGAGCCTGCTTCTTTGTACCAACGAATAATACCTTACCGCCTCTTTCAGCGATTTCCTTCATAGCAACATATGCTTCGTCTAAAGCAACTAAAGTCTTCTCTAGATTGATGATATGTGTACCATTCTTAGCACAATAGATGTTTGACTTCATTCTTGGGTCCCATCTTCTTGTCTGGTGACCAAAATGAGCTCCTGCTTCTAGCAGTTTACGCATTGTAACAACTGACATTTTAAATTTCCTCCATTCCGTTGTTTCCTCCGCCACTTCCAACAGCATTAACGCCAAGCTAGTATTTAAGCCTATAGCGCACGGAATAACTGAATCCATGGCGTGTGTAAATAAGGGCGTAATAAAACGCCATAAATGATTATATCATAGATGGCGTCAAATACAATATTTATTTTGTCTAAAAAGTGAATTTTTTCCAGTATTAATGCTTAAATTCTTTAAAATCGGAATAGGTCAGATATTCATCAATTCGATAGTTATAAGCATCCAATATAAACTGTTCATTCTTTAATTCTCTATCCACATTTAACAGCTTTAAAATCAAATGTGTAAAATATGGATTTTGAATTAAAACAGGACCAATCAGATAGGTAGCAAAGAAATTGTTTCTTTTTACCCCCTCGTGGTTATTGTCATCTTTAAAGCCGTAACCCTTTACCTTTTCAAATAATGGTTCTTTACAATTGCTAGTATAACTAAAGCAGCTTTTAAAGCCTGTAATATACTGGTCATTCAATTTTCCCAAGAAGCAAGAATTATGATGATGTGAATAATCACTTTCAGTAAAGTAATTAAAAATCCCTAGAGCTTCCATCTGATCAATTTTTTGACCAAAGATTTCCATTGCATTACCTGTAATTAAGAAAACAATGTTTTCATTAATCATCTGCTCTAATTTCTTCTTATATGGCTTAAGATTTTCAATAACAATCTTCTGGTATTTTTCTATCATTGAACCCATATACACCATATCTACATGATGATTAACAAAATATGGTTCATCATAGAATTCAGTATAAATAACCTCTAATTCATCCTGCAATGTTTCTTTTAAGAAATTGACATTGTATAAATCGCCATATAAATTAGCGACATTTGAATAAAGTACTTCTAAAATCATTTTAAAGCCTCCTTTATTCCATCGATTAGCTGATATCTTGTTTTTTCCTGATACATATCATTTACAATAATAATTTTATCTGCATCATATTGTAAGCTGTTCAGACAATCCATTTCCTTTTCATAGGCAAAGATTTTTTCTTCATTGATACCAGCAAAAAGTAATCGAACCTTATAATCTAAGGCTCTAACACCACCAATAATAATTCTTTTGATAGAGTCATTATTTAAGCATTCATAATTAGTATCATAGATATAGCTGATAACTTCGCTTCGTTCAGTGGAACGTTTATCAAAAACATCATCAATAATGATAATCATTTCTTTAGTTCCCTCTAGATTACTTACATAATCCATTGCTCTAGATAGGCTGGCTGGATTTTGTCCCTTTGCCATCTGACCGATAATCT
>DCGH01000081.1:8237-9671 GCA_002315205.1 Erysipelotrichaceae bacterium UBA1783 | reverse complement strand
TTGAAGAAGAAAATCCTGTTGAAGAAGAGCCAGAAAAGCTAAGCGAATATTTCAAGAGTGATGAAGAAGAACCTCTTCAGATGCATGAGGTTACATTCGAGGATACAATTAGTGCTAACGCATTTGTTATTAATTCAATTATCACAAGCATTCGTGAAGGACAGCAGACATTAAAGGAACAGTTTGAAGCAGAAAAAATTGAAGATATTGTAAATGAAGTCATTACTGCAGAACAGGAAGCCGCAGCAATCGAAGAAGCTGAAGAAATTATTGAAGAAATCCCAGTAGAAAACGATGGCCTTACTGAAGAAGATATTCTATTAAAGGAATTATTAGAGGGGGCTCCTGAAGAATTAACACCAATTGAATATGAGGAATCTGCTGAAGAGCTTCAGGCAATTAGTGAAGAAGAAACACAGGAAATCTTAATCAATGATATTATCGATTCATTCACAGATGATACTCAAACCCTAAAGGATATTGAGGCATTTGTTGAAGAGCCAGAGGAACAGCTAGATGACAGTGAGTTAACTCCTGAAGAATTCCTTCAGAAAAATATTGAAAGATATCCAAATCTATCAAAGAAAAAAATTGAATCTATCATAGCTCAGGTTGGGGCAATGCTTGAAGCCATTGGACAGTGTGAATCAATTAGTATGCAGCACATCATCCACTTCAAGGATTTAGATAGCAAGATCAGATATTCTTCTATCGCAGCTATTGAAGGTTACAATTATGAATTCAATGATGAAAAGGAAATCGAGCTAAATCTGTTCAATGTTGTTGATTCTGAACCTATTTCTCTAACAAAGAGCATCCTACAGCTAGCTGAAGATGTTGCTGAATATAATGGTTCATATCGTGGCTGGGCAGTCATTGAAGTAATCTAAAAAAACGAAGTGATTATCGCAAGATAATCGCTTTTTTTCTGCCTTTTTGCAGAAAGGAATGCTATTCCCTTTGAGCCAATAAATATTGTATAATATTAAGGTTGGAGGTGTAAAAAATGGAAGCAATTAAAGTTGAAAACCTAAATTTCAGTTATTCAGAAGAAAACCCAACGATTAATGATATTTCCTTTTCTATTGAAAAGGGTTCTTATACAACTATTATCGGCCATAATGGCTCTGGTAAATCAACCATTGCCAAGCTTTTATTAGGCTTGTTAGAAAAGAAATCAGGTCATATTTATATCGATGGCACTGAACTTACAATTGAGACATTAAATGAAATAAGAAACAAAATTGGAATTGTATTCCAAAATCCAGACAACCAGTTTATCGGTTCAACCGTTAGAGATGATATCGCCTTTGGCTTAGAAAACCATTGCTTCAAAAGAGAGGATATGGATCCAATCATTGAAGAGTTTGCTGAAAAGGTGAATATGACAAGCTTCTTGGAAAGTGAACCAACCAAGCTTTCTGGTGGTCAAAA
>DCGH01000081.1:2269-8225 GCA_002315205.1 Erysipelotrichaceae bacterium UBA1783 | reverse complement strand
CAAAGAGTTGCCATTGCTGCGGTATTGGCAATGAATTTACAGATTATCGTATTTGATGAATCTACCAGTATGCTAGATCCAACTGGTAAAAGAGAAATCAACAGATTAATCAAGGAAATTCACGACAAGCAGAATATTACCGTTATTTCTATTACTCATGATATTGAAGAGGTTGCACAGTCTGATAATGTATTAGTTATTGACTCAGGCCGTTTAGCAATGAAGGGTACGCCAGAAGAAGTATTCAAAAACGAAAAGGTCATGGTAAGAATGAAGCTGGATATTCCATTTGTTTATAAGCTAAAGAACGCTCTTTCTGTAAAGGGCATCAAGGTGAAGGATACCTTAAGTATGGAAAGGATGGCTGATGAAGTATGTCAATTCATTTCGAAAAAGTAAATCATGAATACTCACCAAATACCCCATTCGCTTTTAAGGCCTTAACTGATATCGATTTAGATATTGAAACAGGAAAGATGACTGCTATTATTGGTGCTACTGGCAGTGGTAAAACCACATTAGTTCAGCACTTAAATGGTTTATTATTACCTACTAGCGGTTCTATTATGGTGGAAGATAAAACCATCAAAGCTGGCGAAAAAATTAAAAATGTCAAGGATTTAAGAAAGAATGTTGGTTTAGTATTCCAGTTCGCAGAATACCAGCTATTTGAGGAAACCATCCTGAAGGATGTTGCCTTTGGTCCAAAGAACTTTGGCGTCAGTGAAGCTGATGCTGCAAAAATTGCTGCGGAATCATTAAGCGTCGTTGGTATTGACGCAAAGCTATTTGAAAAATCTCCATTAGAGCTATCTGGTGGTCAAAAAAGAAGAGTGGCAATTGCTGGTGTATTAGCAATGCAGCCAAAGGTATTAGTATTAGATGAACCAACTGCTGGTTTAGACCCACAGGGTGCTAAAAGCATGATGGATCTATTCAAGAAAATCAACAAGGAACAGGGTATCACTGTTTTAGTTGTTACCCACAACATGGAGCATGTTTTAGATTATTGTGACGATGTTGTTGTTTTAGAAAAAGGAAGAATGATTATTCATACTGATAAGCAATCCTTCTTTGAAAACGGCACCTATATGGAAAGAGCTTTAATCGATCCGCCAGTCATCATCAAGTTTAAGCAGCTATGTGCCGAAAGAGGTGTGACATTTGATAAGGATGTCTTAACATTAGAGCAGCTTGTTGAAGCTATTGGAAAGAAGAGGTGTAAATAATGAATAATATTACATTAGGAAAGTATTTACCTTTGAATTCTCCAATCCATAAGCTGGATCCAAGAACAAAAATCTGTGCAATGATTGCGATTTTAATCGCCATCTTCATTCCAACAGGATTTATTGGCTATGCTGTTATTGGTACAATCGCCATTACAGCAGTATTCATTGCTAAGCTACAGCTTTCATTCATTATTAAAGCATTTAAGCCATCACTATTTATGCTAGCATTCTTGCTGGTTATCAATATCTTTGTGATTAGAACAGGTGATCCTATTTTAACCATTGGCTCATTTGTGATTTATAAGGATGCCCTAGTTCAGACACTATATATTGTATTCAGATTATTATTTATGATTATGATTACAACATTGTTAACTGCTACAACTAAGCCATTAGACTTAACACTAGGTATTGAGGATTTATTAGCACCATTAAACAAGATTGGGGTTCCTACTCATGATATCGCTATGATGATTTCCTTAGCATTAAGATTTATTCCTACACTACTTGAGGAAGCACAGAGAATTTTAAAGGCTCAGGCATCAAGAGGTGTTGACCTGGAAAATGGAACCTTCAAGGAGAAAATCCAGGCAATTCTATCTCTAGTTGTTCCTCTATTTGTATCCTGCTTCCAGAAGGCCGATGATCTTGCCGATGCAATGGAAGCTAGAGGCTATATCGTTGGTGCTGAAAGAGTTCGTTATAAGCAGCTAAAGTTCCACTTTGCTGATTATGCTGTATTAGTATTTGTTAATCTGGTATTAATCGGATTAATTGTATTAGCCATCTATTTAGGATAAGCTATGCGTTACAAAGCAATTGTTTCTTATGATGGAACCCGCTATGCTGGCTGGCAAAGCCAAGGTAGTCTTCCATCCATTCAGGATGAATTAAATAAAGCCATCAGCAAGATTACTAATGAAGAAGTTAAAATTGCTGGTGCTGGCAGAACTGATGCTAAGGTCCATGCCTATGGTCAGGTATTCCATTTTGATACCGATAAGATCTTTAAGGATATCAGGCATGCCATTAATTCTCAATTGCCTGAAGACATTCATATTGTTTCAATTGAACAGACAGATGACCAATTCCATTCACGCTTCAGCGCCAAATGGAAGCATTACGACTACATTATTAATGATAAGGAATATTCTCCTCTTCTAGCTAATTATGCCGCTCAGGTCAAAGGAAAACTGGATTTAAGCGCAATGAGAAATGCTAGTGAGGTGTTATTAGGAACCCATGATTTTACCAGCTTCAATGCCACAAAAATCAAAGAAATTGAAGATCAGGTAAGAACAATTTATAAAATTGAAATCAGGGAAGAAAACAATCTTATTAAGATTTCCTACTATGGCAATGGCTTTTTAAGATACATGATTCGTATTCTTTCTGAAACATTAATTCAGGTGGGATTAGGTAAGATTACCAAGGATGATGTATTATCTATGCTACAGGCAAAAGATAAAACAGCCTGTCATTATAATGGTGATCCACAAGGTCTATATCTTGTTGAGGTTGGCTATTCAGATTATCAGGATTAAGCACACATCGTGTGCTTTTTTTCTACAAAAAAAGAGAAAATGTCATTCATTTTCTCTATAAAAACATCATTAAGAATAATGGCACTGTAACTAATCCAGCAATATTGGAAATTACAGCCATGGATGCTCCTGGTGTAGTATCTCCACCATAAGCAGATGGGAATACAATTGTATTTAAGCCTAAAGGCATAGCAGTAATAAAGATTAATAGGGTTTGAACCGTTGGGTCTACACCAGCCAGGTTGCTGGCAACTAAAATCGCCATTGGAATCAAAACACAACGAACTATAGTTAGAACATATATCTTTCTGTCACCAAATAGTTTTCCAAAGTCAAAGCTTCCAATAACTAAACCCGTTAGAATCATCGCAATTGGTGAAAAGCAATTGCTTAAAGAGCTTAGTACATTGTTACCAAAGGTAGGCAGCTTCACGTTGGCTATACCCATCACAATACCAATGACCATTGAAATTGTTGTCGGATTAATTACTCGCTTTATTGTAAACTTCTCTTTTCCAGCCGTTAGCCAGATAACACCTAATGAGAAAATAGTAATCTGCATTGGTAAAGAGAACATTAAATACTTAAATAGCATTTCATTTCCAAATAATCCAAGAACTAATGAATTACCCATAAAGGCAAAATTAACAACAGCTAAGGAATACTTATAAATACCAGTAATACTCTTATCCTTAGTAAATAAAGGTGTTAACACTAATGAAAGAGAAATCTGAAGTAAAGTAAAGAATAGTCCCCATAAAATCAGACTAACATTTTCAGATAAAGAACCAATGGTACAATTGGCAGAAAATGATGAAATGATAAAGGCAGGAATGATGATTTCATTCTCTAGCTTAGATAATACATTTGCCGCATTATCAGCAAGCTTATTCGTCTTTTTTAGAATAATACCAATAATTATACAGGTGAATAAAAATAACAGCTGATTCATAATTGGGCCAAGCATTTCCATAAAAAATATCTCCTTTTTACAAAACGAAGCAGATAGCCAAAAAGCCATCTGCTTGTGAATTATTTTTTTCCTCAATTAATATAGCATATTAGAAACAGCCACACAAATGATATTTAAATTTTATGCGCTATAGGTTTCATTTTATCAAATGTATAGATTTCTTCAAAACCAAACTCATTTTTTAAAATAGCCTAATAAAAAAGGCGTTGCCTTTTCATAAACCATTCAAATCCTTTAATGATTTATTACTTTACAACGCCATCCTTTTTAAACATATTTTTCAAGTGTTGCTCTTACTGCACCAAAACCTGCAAGCATTTCATTGAAGTAGTCTACAACCTTTTGTGCTAAGCCTATTTCAACTAAATCAGAACCAAAGATTTTTTTATTGGTTAAAATAACCTTTACATCCTCAACACTTACAGTATCACCAAAGGTAAACTGATTCATGATTGGGCATAATTCAGATAGCATTGGATCACTTGGGATTTCAAATGCTTCTCCATTATCCTCTTTACCCATTAGATATCTTAACCATCCTGCTAATGTTAGTGGGATATAAACTAGGCTGTTGACATCCATTCCCTTAGCAATATAAGCCTTGATGGTTTCACCAAAGCGTACTGGAATCTTCTGTGAAGTATCCATACCGATTCTCTGTGGTGCATCTGGCATAAATGGATTGGTTACTCTTTCATTGATAACTGTATCAATGAATTCCTTTGGATTTAAAATACCTGGATCAACCACTACCGGTAAGCCTTCATCATAGCCAATATGCTTTACTAGCTTTACTAATGTCTCATCCTTCATTTCCTTCCAGATCAGCTTATAGCCTAAAAGATTGCCAAAAATTGCTAAAGCTGTATGTACTGGATTTAAGAAGGTACATACCTTCATCTTTTCTACCTTGTCTACTGTTTCTCTATCCGTAAAGATAACACCAACCTGATCCCAGGCAGGTTTACCATTAGGGAAATCATCCTCAATGACTAAATACTCTGTCGCTTCCGCATTGACAAAGCAATTCATATAATAGCTTGGATCAGTTAAATCCTCTACGCCATCCTTTTCTAAAATTTCCAGAACCGTCTTATCTGGACGAGGGGTAATCTTATCAATCATTGAGATTGGGAATGAAACCTTGGTATTAATATACTGTTCAAAGCCCTCCTTATCCCAGGCCTTTACATACTTCATAATACCATTTCTTAAAACATCCCCATTGTGAGAGCAATTATCCATGCTGACAACAGCTAATGGGTAACCTCCAGCTAAATAACGGCTATATAGTAAAGCGGTGATGCGACCTAAATAGCTCTTTGAAGCAAATGGTTCTCGATTAAAATCCTCTTCATCATCATTTACACGATAACCCTTTTCAGTAATGGTAAAGGAAATGACCTGTAAGCTTTCCTTGGCAAACAGATTGGCTAAAGCCTCTAGCTGCTCCATCTTTAAGGTATCCACAACAGAACCAACAACCTTCTTCTCTACCTGTCCATCTGCTTTTAATACCACAGAAATATGGTTAGAATCGAAAGGCAAAAAATAATCATCGACATTTTTAGAGCTTCTGCCACCAACCGCAATGACACCAGTATCAGTAATACCCTTTTCAATTAGTGTCTGCTGAAATACAGCCTGATAGGCTCTAAACAGGTTCCCCGCACCAAAATGAATCCATTTAGGATGATTATAGGTTGCTTTCTTTAGCTTTGCCTTATCAAAGCTAAATACCTCATAGCCTTTTTCTTCCCAAAGCTCTCTTTCATTTTCTACATTTACTAACTTCATAACTACTTCTTTTCTTCCTTATCAATGGCTTCCCAAAGCCCACAAATATATGCTGCCCCTAAGGCTCTATCATATAAGCCATAGCCTGGCATAGCAACCTCATCCCAGATCATTCTTCCATGGTCGGGTCTGATTGGCCCAGTAAAATCAATATCATGTAATGCCTTGACGATTTCAAACATATCAAAATCACCATCTGCACTTAAATGTGCTGCCTCTTGGAAATCATCAGGTGAATTAAACTTCAGGTTTCTGACATGAGCAAAATGAATTCTACCCTTTAGGCTACGAATCATATGAGGTAAATCATTCTTTAAGCTAGTTCCATAAGAACCAGAACAGAAGGTCACACCATTGTGTGGATTATCTACCATCTTCATCATTCTTAAAATATTTTCCTCATTGATAAT
>DCGH01000081.1:0-2200 GCA_002315205.1 Erysipelotrichaceae bacterium UBA1783 | reverse complement strand
CTTATCACATACTGGCATGATAGCTTCTAAGAAATACTTCAGATTCTCAAAAAGCTTTTCATCATCAATATCGGAATACATTTCAAATAATTCCTTTACCTTTGCCATTCTTTCAGGCTCCCAACCTGGCATCACTGCACCATTCATATCTTTAGAAATAGATTCAAACATCTTTTCAGGGATTAAAGCATCGACTGCTTTCTGTGTATAAGCTAAAACAGTAGAGCCATCCTCTCTTACTCTAGCTAATTCAGTTCTTGTCCAGTCAAAGACAGGCATAAAGTTGTAACAAACCATATGAATTCCTTCCTTGCCTAGATTTTCCAAGGTTTCAATATAATTCTTAATATATAAATCACGATTTCCTTTTCCGGTTTTAATATCATCGTGAATATTCACTGATTCAATTCCTGCTAAGTGTAAGCCAGCAGCTTCCACCTCCATCTTTAGTGCGTGGATCTTTTCTTGTGACCAGACATTTCCAACGGGTTCATCATACAATGTTGTGATAATACTTGTAGCATATCTTGTCTGTTTAATCTGTTTTAAGGTAACGGTATCAAATTGACTGCCATACCATCTCATTGTCATTTCCATAACAAATTCCCCTTTCTTAATCGTTAGGTCCATTTAAATTATTATATCAAATTATCCAGCGTTTAGGACAAAAAGAAAACAGGTATTCACCTGCTTATCTTTACCCCAATAATTGCCTGTTTCTGTGAAGTACAATAAATTTGCCCAAAATGTACAACACCTAATTATTGTGACTATAATATAACACTTATTTTTTTATTTGAAAAGGGGGTTATTCCGTCCATTACCGGTTAAAACGGAATGCATTGTATGACATTGCAACTCATTTTTTCCTTTTAAAATGGCAAAACGGAAAATATTATAGTTGTTTTTTATTCACAAAATAAACACATTCCTTTTTTTCCTTTTTAAGGGGAATTAAAGGAAATAATTTTTTTGTAAAAAAAATAAAAAATTTTTTAAAAAATTTTATTAAATTAAAAAAACTTCATTAAAATGAAGTTTTTTTGTGTTATTTGCTTGCTTTAATCATCAAATTACAAAGTTTATTAGAGAATTCAAGTGGATCGTCAATGCTAAATCCTTCAATTAATAAGGCTTGATTATATAATAAATCACTATATTCGCTTATTTCTTCCGGATTATTTTCAAACACTTTTTGTAAGGCATTAAATATTGGATGATCACCATTAATTTCTAAAATCTTTTTTGCTTTTAATTCTGGTGAATCTGGCATTTTATCAAAAACCTTTTCCATTTCCATAGAAACACCTTCTTCAGCAACCAAGCAAACAGGATGAGATTTTAAACGATTTGATATTCTAACATCGCTAACTTTTTCATTTAAACTTTCTTTAAGTTTTGAAATTAGATCTTTATTGTCCTCTGCTTTCTTTTCTCTTTCTTGTTTTTCTTCGTCGCTTTCCAAATCCAAATCACCTTGATTAATGGATTTGAAAGGTTTTTCGCTATAATTTTGTAATATTTGAAGAACAAATTCATCCACATCATCTGTTAAATATAGAATTTCGTAACCTTTTTCTTTTACTCTCTCTGTTTGTGGTAATTTATCGATTTTACTGATATTTTCTCCGCTAACATAATAGATTTCTTTTTGGTCTTGTGGCATCTTATCTACATATTCTTTTAAGGTAATTAATTTTTCCTCTTTACTACTATAGAAAAGTACCAAATCTTCTAATAATTCTTTATGTAATCCATAATCGTTATATAGCCCATATTTAATTTGTAAGCCAAAAGCCTTCCAGAATTTTTCATATTTTTCGCAATCATTAGTCAATAATTTTAAAAGTTCATCTTTAACTTTCTTTTCGATACGATTCGCAATTTGGGTTACTTGCTTATTTTGTTGAAGAATCTCACGAGAAATATTAAGTGATAAATCTTGAGAATCTACTAAGCCTTTAATAAAACGGAAATGTTCTGGAACAAGTTCACTGGTTTTATCTTTGATAAAAACATTCTTTGAATATAGTTGCAATCCCTTTTCATATTCTTTGGTATAGAAATCATATGGTGTTCTTGCTGGAACAAATAATAAAGCATCAAATGATGTAGTACCTTCAACATTAAAATGAATAGTCAATAACGGATCTTCATAATCCATAAACTTTGATTTATAAAATTCATTATATTCTTCTTC
>DCGH01000044.1 GCA_002315205.1 Erysipelotrichaceae bacterium UBA1783 | reverse complement strand
GGCTGTTTTTATTTTGTCTTGATTACCCATTCATACCATCCTTTCTAACAGTAAGCTCATCAAATAATAAATCTGCAAACTCAGCTGTTAATAAATAATCTGTATGCTTCCAAATGTCATATAAAAAGTCCAATGTATTCTCATTGCTAAGAATCCAAGATAATAATTCATCTGAATATCTACAGTTAGTTTCTGGTGTTACCTCAAACAAGTTCACTATCTCTTGTTTCCATACCACCTCATAAGACCTTACTAATAAATCTCCAGCAGTAATAGGTGCTGTTGTTAGGAATGTACACAATTGAGTGTATTCCAGTCTTAATCTTTCCTTTAATTGTCTCAATAACATAGGCTACTCCTTTCTACATTCCGCACTCATCATAGTACGGACACTCTTCACAATATGAATCACCAGAACACTCACAACCATCTAAAAGGCCATCAAAGATAATCGGTACACATTCAGATAGGTACAATGAGCATTTCTCTGTACAATGACCAGGCAATTCTGGTCTTAATGACTGTCCTTCTAATACACACATTAGGCATCACCATCCTTTCTTTTATGAGATACTTCAAAGCTCCACTGACCAACATTAAGATGCTTAGTAAAGTCACCAAGTCCATTCCATTTTTTACGTGGAACAGCAAAAGCTCCGTTTCTTAAATAATGAAAAAACAGAAGCTCAATATCTGTAGCTTCTGTCACTTCAACAATAGTGTTATCCAGCATTACCATATAAACTGGAATACCTTTTACCATATAGCTTCTAATCTGATTAAACTTAACAATCTTCATTTCTTTCTTATCAAACATAATTTTTCCTCCGTAAATTTTATTCATATGTCTTTGAAAATCCTCTTTTCGTTTTTCCTCATCAATTTCTTTGAAAAACAAATAAATAGAGGAACCCATATACAGTAATATGAATCCCTCAATCACAATGTTATCAATCAATAGGCATCACCTCCTCTCTACTAAAAATGAGCATAAAAATAAAGCTCCATGGATTAAATCATCTCCACAGAGCTAGTTAATGAATTAAATTTATAAATATGATTAGAAAGGAACTCATCTACAGATACCTCAGTTGCATTCACGCTCTTAACCATTTCAATAAGATAATCTGAATCCATACCATTACAAGGCACAAATATAAGCTCATGCACAGATGAAGGTAAGATGAAGAAGCTACCACCAATCTTCTCAGCAAATGTTTCAAGCAAATTATCATAAAGCATTACTGCACTTCCTTGAAGCTTCTGAGTGTTGGTTGCAACAAACATTGGAGCTACAGAATCCTCAAATACATTCATATCAAAGATATCTGAATCTACTCTATCTGGATTACTTTCTACAATGTCCATCAATACATCAAACATACTGTGAACACAACCATGGAACATACGCTGGGTATTTCCTTTAGCAATATCAAATAGTTCCTTAGTATCGGTGATACCCCAGATATTAAGCATATCATTCTTAACGGTAACAGTAGCATTACCAGTTGAATCACTACTAAGTACAATGAAGAATACTACAGCTAAATCATTGAACTCAATGTAAGGAACTGTTGATAACAACTGCTCGTTACGTTCTCTGTTTACAAGCTTGAAGCAAATCTTATTACGGACTGATTCATAATCTGTAATGGCTCTTACATCAAAGTCCTCATGTACACGATGCTGCTCATATACCTTAATAATCTCATTGATGATAGTACCCATAGGCATACCATTAAGATGCTGTTCAAACATACCATTGAGATAAATTGTTGGTGCGAGGTTGCTCTCCTGAGTCTTAATGGTAAGACCAGACAATGTAAGTCCATTATTCTTAGTAACCTCATTAACTGTAACATCTGCATCTGTGTACACCTTCTTAAGTGCCTCAATAATAGTAGTAGTAAAAACATCCATAGTCTCAATTCTTCCGTTCATCATAATTACATTACCTCCATTGATTGAATTGTTATTGTTGTTAGCTCCGTTAGAAAAATTGTTGTTCATCATAATAAAAATCTCCTTTTAGAATTAAATAATTTGTTTACTACAGTTCCATATTCAGTTGTAATACGTATTGGTACGCCTACCTTTAATCAGCCCATATGCATCAACTCCTTTCTAAATTTGGGCATAAAAAATAGACCTTTTAACGTCATGTCTAGGACGTTTGTATTAAGCGATATCCTTCCAGTTTCTACCAGTCACAATATCGTTAATAGCATATTTAGTAACATTAAATTGAGTAGCAAGTGTCTTTCTTTTGATACCTAACTTAGCGGCTTCTCTTATGAATACAACCTCATAGCGATTAAGCTTTGCATGAGAGTTTCGTTCTCCAGAATAGCTACCTCTAGCAGCTGCTCTTCTGACATTCTCTTGATGAGAAACCCATTCAAGGTTATCTGCTGACGGATTATTCTTATTTCCGTCAATATGGTCAACCTCTTTGTAATTGTGTGGATTCGGTACAAATGCTAATGCAACCAGAGTATGTACACCCTTAGTTGTATTACCAACTGCCACTCTAGGATATCCATCTTTATCGTATTTCCATTTTAGTTCCTTCCCAGATGGTCCAAGTATCTTTCCATCTTCAAATACAGTGTAGGTGCGACCATTGATTTCTAATGACTTTGATTTCATAGTCATCACCTCCCTACCTAATATAATATACATAGGCAAATCGGCATTCTGCTAACACTTGAACCAACTTTTTCAATTTTATGAGAGGGGGTTGGGTTTCGAACTAGAAAATGTTTTTAAATATTAAGAGCTGGAGGCCTCCAAAAATATATATAATTTTCCCTATATATGGCGGCTGTAACATAATGTTACATTTTTCAATAACATAAATAAAAGCCCAAGTAATAGGACTTCCTACTACTTAGGCTCTTATGGATATTATTGAATTATTATGCTTCTATTATTGATTTGAGAAGCTCTATTGATGATTCTTCATCTGCAATATTAGTACCAAGCTCCCCACGAAAAGCTTTTGCAAGCATTGATTTTTTAATGCTGTCAATCTTATCTATCACATTTTCTATTTCATCAATTACTTGGTTTTCTTTTTCCATCATCGCATCAATTATTTCTACAATTTTGTTTTGTTCCTCAATGGTTGGAACTACAAATTCTAATTCTCTCACACGCTGGCAATTTAACGCTTGAGGTCCAGAACCAGCTCCTTTTTCTCGATTACTCTTATACTGTTTTTGTAACCAATACCATAAAAATTTTGAATTTACAAATCCATGATTAATAATAATAGCTGCTATATTTTGATTGGTAGTTGCTTCAATATCAAGCACAGCACTCTGCCCTCTAGTTTTACCCTCTCCAATCATTGCTATTAATACTGTTCCCTTAGGTAATAATTTCACTGATGAATTATTGTATCCTTCTTCTGTAATACTTTCATTTGTTTGAATAATAATATTATTTCTAACTTCACCAGAACTTACCCAAGGAATAGAACCATTCCAATAGCTATCACATTTTCTTGAAGGTGTACTTCCATTAGTAACAACACCAACTGAACCAATAATCGTCTTATACCAAACTGTACCATCTTCAAGTAAATACTCTTCGCAATTACTTTGACATTCCTCTATATACTTTTGGTCTTTTTTTGACAAAGTTTTTGAAAACTCAGATATCGACAATAAAGTACTATTATTTAACACATTCTGTTGTTTTCTCCAACTTTTTGTAAGATTTCCATTAAATGCATAATCTAAAATTGCTGTTTTCCTTAAATTAGTCTCATCTAGGGAATCAATAGCCTTTTCTTTAGCTTCATCAAGTTTAGAAAACAAATTCTCAATTTGCTCCACAATTCTTTTCTGTTCTTCTAGTGGTGGTAATGCTATTCCTATTTCACATAAGTCTTTAACAGAAACGCCACCTATAAGACCATGTTTTTTGTCATTGAATTGGTATATAAAAGCATTACTTTGTAAAAAATAATAAATATATTTTGGTTCAATTTTATCGGATGAAAATGCACATAACTTATTACCAAAACAAACCTCTTGATTAGTAAACCCTATTTTTCTTCCAGCACTTCCACCCTCTATACATAACAAAGCAGTATTAGCTGGAGCTTTCTTAAAGTTTTCTGGGTCAGTTATTCTTACATTTGTTTCATAATTAATGGAATTATCAAAATCTACATCTTTTGTTGCAATAAACAACAAACCACTTTGCTGACCCTCATATTTTTCTGTTTTAACTCTTTCATTTATACTATTTCCAGTATATACATTCGCAACAGAGTTAATCTTCGTCCAACACCAATTCTCTGGTATCTCATAAGGTTGCTCCTCTACTGGAACTAACGCATCCTCTAATGTCAATTTACCCTTCTTTGCTTTAGCCATGTTACACCTCTGTACTTTCCAGAGACTTAAGCTCCTTAACAACGCTCATAAGTAAATCAACTGCTTCTTCAAGCTGTGCAATACACTCTTCTCCAGATTCAATAGGGTCTGGAAGGTCATTATAATCAAGAACAGAATCGTCTCTAATAAGTCCAAGGTCAAGGCTATGAGCTTTACCCTCTTCTGCTATCTGTCCATATGTATAGCAGCTCCATCTTTCATCAGATACACTCTTTCTATCTGTAGCTGTGTATGCTTTCTTGAAATCATCGAAGTGCTCTTCTTTTAATGGATTAGTCTTACCAAATGATGGCATATTGGTTCTTAAATCATAGAACCATACTTCCTTAGTGTTATTCTGGTCAG
>DCGH01000089.1 GCA_002315205.1 Erysipelotrichaceae bacterium UBA1783 | reverse complement strand
TCCAATGAAACGCCGGCTTTTTCGTACTGTTCACTCATTTTATATCTCCCTTATTTATTGTGCTTATTCGCATTTTCTATATTATCAAACAATTCTGTTGGATAATTCTTATTAAAGCAAGCCAGGCATAAATCTGTTGCCCCAATAGCTTTCTTTAATCCATCAATTGATAAGAAGGCTAATGAATCCGCGCCAATCATTTTACATACTGTATCAGTATCATGGAAGGCGGAAATCAGCTCATCATAGGTTGAGGTATCTACCCCATAGAAGCAAGGGGCAATCATTGCCGGAGAAGCAATTCTCATATGAACCTCTATTGCTCCCATATCACGAATCATCTGAACAATCTGCTTTGAGGTTGTTCCTCGAACAATGGAGTCATCAATTAAGATTACTCTTTTTCCTTTTACAACTGAACGAATTGGGGAAAGCTTCATCTTAACTCCACGCTCTCTCATTTCTTGAGATGGCTCAATGAAGGTTCTACCCATATACTTATTTTTGATTAATCCTGTTTCTAATGGAATACCACTAACCTCTGAATAACCATTAGCAGCCGATAAAGAGGAATCCGGAACCCCAATAACCACATCACCATCACAAGGTGCCTCTTGAGCCAAGACTTTACCAGCTGACTTTCTTGATAAGTGAACATTGATGCCTTCAATATCACTATCTGGACGAGAGAAGTAAATATATTCCATCGCACACATCTTGTGGAAGGTTTCTTGATGATAGAAGGTAGAGGTGATACCATCCTTGGAAATCTTAATGATTTCTCCTGGTTCAATCTCTCTAATAAACTCTGCTCCCAACACATCAAATGTGCATGTTTCAGAAGCAACAACATAACCATCGCCTAGCTTACCAAGGCTTAATGGTCTTAAACCAAAACGATCTCGCATAGCATATAGCTTATTTTTTGTTAACACTAAGAAAGCAAAGCCACCAACTAATCTGTTTAATCCTTGCTTTAATGCCTCCACTCTTCCCTCGTATTTTTTCTTAGTAATCAGATGGGCCAATATCTCTGAATCTGAAGAGGATTGGAAAATAGAACCCTGAAGTTCAAATTCTCTTTTTAATGCTACAGAGTTGACGATATTGCCATTATGGCATAATCCAAAATCACCTGTACTATGGTAATAAAGGAATGGCTGAATATTACTGAAGCGCTGATCCCCACAGGTAGCATAACGAACATGACCAATCGCATAATTACCAGTTAAGCGATCTAGTTCTTTTTGATCAAAGGCTTCCTTTACTAAGCCAAAATCACGATGTCCTCTTAAATTCTTTCCATCAGAAACAACAATACCACAGCCCTCCTGGCCACGATGCTGCATCGCATGCAAAGCATAATAGGTTACATTTGCTGCATCCTTGACATTAAAGCAGCCAAAAACGCCACACTCCTCATGGATTTCGCTATTTTCGTTACAATTGTATTTATCCTTAAGCATAGTTTCTCCTATCCTTTGAAATAGTCCACACCATTCTTAAAGATATTCTGTTTTTTATTTCCATAAATATCGATGAATAATCCATCCTGATATCTTTCTGAATGGCCCATCTTACCTAAGATGTGACCATCGGCAGAAATGATACCCTCAATGGCATAATCAGAATTATTAATATTAAATCTTGAATCCATTGTTGGCTGATTATTATCATCACAATACTGGAAAGCAATCTGTCCATTTTCAATCAATGTCTTTAGCATTTCTTCATTGCAGACAAATCTACCTTCACCATGGCTCATTGCAATCATATGATCCTCACCGATTTCAAATGACTGTAACCAAGGAGACTTGGTTGAAGCAACTCTGGTATGTGCCATAGTCGAAACGTGACGATTGATTGTATTACGATATAATGTCGCATCATTTTCTGTTAAATCCATAATTCTTCCATAAGGTAATAATCCTGATTTGATTAATGCCTGGAATCCATTACAGATACCTAAGATTAAACCATCTCTAGCTAATAAGCCTTCAATTGCTTCCTTAATCTTTTCATTCTTTAATACATTTACGATGAACTTCGCACTGCCATCTGGCTCATCACCACTTGAGAAACCACCAGGAATCGCAAAAATCTGTGATTTATTAATAGAAGCAACTAATCTATCAATAGATTCATTGATCTGCTGTTCATTATGATTTTCAAATACCACAATTTCCCCTACTGCTCCTTCATCCTCAAAGGCTCTCTTTACATCATATTCGCAATTGTTTCCAGGGAATACTGGAATACATACCTGAACTGTTTCAACAGGATTTGAACTTCTATATACTGTTTTTGCATCACAATCAACATTCTCTAATGTCTGGTCGCTGTATTCACCATAGATTGGATAAATATCACCAATCGTCTTCATCCAAGCTGCTAAGGCTTCCTTTTCATTGACAACAATATCACCAATAACATAGCCAGCATCCGTAATAATACCAACCTGATGAGCAACACTACAGCTGATACGATCTGTGCATTCTGCTAGAATTGCTCCAGGTAATACATCTAAGGCATTATTCTTATCAAACAGCTTAAATCCTAAGTCAGAACCTACAACCATCTTGAAGGCAGCTTCTGCTAAACCTCCATCCTCTAATACATATGCACTCACGATATTGCCTTTAGCAATTTCCTTTTCAACTGACAGGTACATTGTCTTATAGGATGCTAAATCAAATAGACCATCCTTTAATGCTGGCTTATATAAAACCAGCTTATTTCCAGAAGCCTTTGCCTCTGGAGAAATGATAGCTCTAGCATCCGCCTTACTGCAGGCAAAGCTTACAAAAGTAGGTGGTACATCTAAATCCTTGAAGGTTCCACTCATAGAATCCTTACCACCGATAG
>DCGH01000092.1:295-3141 GCA_002315205.1 Erysipelotrichaceae bacterium UBA1783 | reverse complement strand
AAGCACAACTATCATTTTCCCTGATAATTGTGCTTCTTTTTAATTCCTTAACTTAATGACGTTGGAATAAATCCTCATTTTTTATTTCTTTTTACCGAACAATCCTGAGAAGACCTTTACAGCTTCGCCAGCAACGTCCTTTGCTGCGGCAGCAGCCTTGTCAATTGTTTCCTGATTATCACTAATTAAATCTGATAATGTCTGTTTAGAAGATGAAGCATTTGTTTTCTTAGCATAGCTTTTTACTAGGAAATAAACAGAGGTATTTCCACTATTATAATAATCTTGGTAAGAGAATACTCTGTTAACACCATTAATATTCTTTGTTAGAACAGCATCTGCTTCCATACCTTCTGGTACAGCAAATCCTGCTTCCTTTAATACCTCGATATATTTTTTTACTGCATTTTCAGTTGTACCATCTATAGATAGAAGATAAATTGGATATCCTTCATTATCACCATTTTCTTCAATATAGTAATCACTGCCTCCACAATTCCAGACAGGATAATCAGCTAGCTTTTCCTTCCACTCTTTAGCAAGCTTTTGTTCCTTTTCTACAGTAGCGTTTAGCTTGCCACCACATTTTACACAATATGCCTGTCCAATAGGATTAACCTCTCCACAAACAGAACATTTAAATCCATCAGCAATTGTCTTTTCAGGTAGCTTTGCACCACAGCATGGACAGAATTCACTGTCTGCTGGTGCTGCTTCACCACAGCTAGGACATTCTTTCAGGTTTGTAGCAAGATTTGCCGCAAAAGAAGTAGCGTTATTCACAAAGCTTCCAAATAATGTGCCTAAATCTGTGCCAGCATTCACTGCGGCCTGATTAGATTCTTCAACAGCAGTATTCAATTGTGCAGCAGCTTCATTTAGGCTTTCATTTGCTTCATTGACATTTTGGCTGATTTCATTGGATACTTCATTAATTTTTGCTGAAGCAGCTTCGGCTACCTTATTGACTGCTGGAGCAACAACATTTGTTGCAGCTTCCTTTACAGCCTTTGAAATACTGTCACTGATTCCTTTTTTGATTGCGTCTTTAAATAAACTCATAATATTATCTCCCCCAAGTCTATAACTTATTATAGGATTATTTGAATTGTTTCTAAATCACCTATATGGGTGAATATTGAAATTATTTAGATGATAAAGAAAAGAGAAACCACTTGGATTTCTCTTTTCTTTATTTGATTTCAGTTACTGTTCTTAAATTGTTCTCTAAATAGTAAGTAACGGTGTACTGGTCTTCTATCTGTATAAATGGGGTTACAGTTAAATTAATTGAAGCAAGAATACTATACTTGTTACCTTCATTATCGATAACAACATAGTAGGTGTTGCCGTTTACAACAACCTCTTTAATATCAGCAATTGTTATACTAGCTGTGTGATATTCGTTAGTATCAATTGGTGCTTCACCAAATAATGCTAAATAGTTATTGGCTGCTTTTTGAATGCCTAATGAAGAATCGGTAACGGATACCTTCTGATAATCCTGTACATCAACAAAGGCATACATCTTAACTAATCCGCCAGCATCCTTTAAGGATAACAGATAGGTTGGCTTACCATTTAAATTAATTAATAATGGGAAAGTTGAGGTGTAGTTCTTTTCCTGGACAGCACCAGTAGCTGAATCCATAGCACTATATTCTTCGGCACCTGGAACCTCATAATAATCAGCCTGATGGGTTCTAAGATTTACCATAACAAAGCCAATGTTAGATTCATCTGCAGTAACAGAGGTAATTCCGGTATACATATAAACATCATCATTTTTGGTCATATAAGTATATCCATCTGTTGTCTGAACTACATTTTTTTGAGCAAACATGCTATTTAAATAGCCGGACTGATAAGAACCCCAGGAATCGATTTCGCTGATGACTAATGATGCATCATATACATTATCAATCCAGGTTGGCACCTCATTAACAGCGTATTTCTGCATTGTACCATCTACAACATTGACTAAAATAATACCACTGACCTGTGGCTTTAAGCCTACCCAGGTATACTTGATTGTTTGGATTACCCAATATGGATTACCTTGATCATCTAATTCAAATGAAGCTTCTCCGAAGTTATCAAATGGATATGCAAAACGAACATGTCTTCTCAGGTTTTTAGAGAAATAAGCAGAAGGTAAATACTTTAAGCCGTTTTCCAAACGGACCATAGAAGTTTCACCCGTTGTTGTATCTACCAATACATAACCAGCGGTTCCACCTAAATTTTCTAAATACTTGAAGAATCCATTATATTCTAATGGAGAAACACGAACGATTTCACCATTGTAATTGATTAATGTATATTCTTCAGAAACCGAGAATTGTGATACTAAATCAGGAATCTGACCAACAACACGGTCACCAACCTTTTGAGAACTAGTCTTATCTAATAAAGGAAGATTGTTGAAATCAACCTCTTTGATGTCATTTTCAAAGCTGGATTCAGTAATCGTAATACGGGTTGTATAGACTTTTGCATTAAAGATTGGGGAGAAGATTAAATCACCAATAAAGAAGACAACAATAGAAATAATGACAAGATAGACAGGCCATAAAGCAGTAACCTTACCACCTTTAGCTACATCAGCAATTGCTTTCCCCTGAGCCAAGATAAATAATGGAACAAATAATGCTGGGATAAAGAATGCCCAGAAGCCAATATTGCTTGGATTGATTGGCGGTAGCATGATATAGTAGCATCCACCAACAATAAGTAACCATAATATAAAGCCAAAGAGTTTAAAATTGAATTTCTTGGCTGTTTTTTCTTTTGCCATAATAACAACTCCTTTAACATAAAAGATATAATTCATTCTATCTATTTTA
>DCGH01000092.1:0-237 GCA_002315205.1 Erysipelotrichaceae bacterium UBA1783 | reverse complement strand
AATAAAAAAATAAATAAATATTTAAAAAAGTTATTGACAACCTAGTTTTCTTGAGGTATTATATATGAGCAGTCGGCCGAAAGGGCGATTGAAGTGCGAAGAAGCCTAGAGCTTCCAAAGCTGCTGGAGCTTGAAAGAGCTGCGGTGGAAACAGCGCGGTGAGTAGCTTGGTGAAAGCCAAGGGAAAGCGAAAGCCATCTGGCGTTGCGAGAGTGATCGAAGTGACGCGGAAAGCTG
>DCGH01000067.1 GCA_002315205.1 Erysipelotrichaceae bacterium UBA1783 | reverse complement strand
ATCATTAAAAATGTATCAATTGAGGATAGTCTTAAGACTATCCTTTTTTAATTTGTTGTATAATAGTAGAAATAAAAAAGGTGATAAAATATGATTAGAAGAGCAGAAAAAAAGGATTTAGATGTAATTAATGATTTATTATTACAGGTATTAACTGTACACCATAATGGCAGAGCAGATATTTTTAAGGAAGGCTGCAGAAAGTATACAGATGATCAGCTACTAGAAATGTTTGATGATGATGCAAAACCAATCTTTGTTTATGAAGAGGATGATAAGGTATTAGGCTATGCCTTCTGCATTTTCCAGCAGCATATCAATGACAATATTTTGACTGATATCAAGACACTTTATATTGATGATTTGTGTGTTGATCAGAATTGCCGTGGTAAGGGTGTAGGTGGTAAACTGTATCACCATGTTTTAGATTTTGCCAAGGAAAGTGGCTGCTATAACGTTACTTTAAATGTGTGGTCTTTTAATGAAACAGCAATGCGTTTCTATCAGAATATTGGCTTAGAACCATTAAAGGTTACGATGGAAAAGGTTTTATAAAAAAGAAAATCAAAAAAACGTCCTTGTTTGCCTTGATAGTAAAAATGACTATTTCTTTAACAAAAGAAGACAATCAAAGGATAAGGCTCATTGAAGATGGATATTTACCAGCAGAGGATTGCTTTGGAAAATAGAAAAAGGGATGTTGCAACATCCCTTTTGCTTTTGCTTTGAATTTAACCCATGATAACTGTTACGTTAACATCTTCACCTACCTGATATACAGGAATTGGTCCAACTGGAATATCATTGCCATTGACTAAGATACGCTTAATACCTTTTTCAACACCATCTGGATTTTCGATAGTGATATGGTAGTTGACACCACGGAAGGTTCTGTTAACATTGTAGCCCTTGACTGTAGAAGGAATACAAGGATCAACTAATAATCCATCATAATCTGGTTTGATACCTAAAATACCTTCTGCAAGTACTGTAAATGTCCAAGCTGCAGTACCTGTTAACCAAGAGTTCTTACCTTCGCCTGGATTAACAGCGTCCTTACCGGCAACCATCTGACAGTATACATATGGTTCAGTTCTGTGGATTTCACTGATTTCCTCAATGAATGCTGGACAGGTCTTCTTATAAAGCTCGAATGCTCTGTTGCCATGTCCTAATACAGTTTCTGCAAAGATAACCCATGGGTTATTATGACAGAAGATACCTGCATTTTCTTTATATCCTGGAGGGTATGAAGAAATCTCTCCAAGATTTAATCTGTATGTTGTATAAGCTGGATTATTTAAGACAATACCATACTTTGTTTCTAGTCTTTCAGCAACGCTATCCATTGCCTTCTGTGCTTCACCAGTTTCTACACCGATTCCGGCCATTACACACATACCCTGTGGTTCAATGAAAATCTTTCCTTCATCACATTCATCAGAACCAACCTTTGCACCAAATGCATCATAAGCTCTAATGAACCATTGTCCATCCCAGCCATCTCTTAAGACAGTATTGCTCATTTCCTTTACAGCTTCATCAGCCTTAGCAGCTTCTTCTGTTAAACCAATATGCTTTAGAATATTTGCATACTCATTACCATACTTAACAAACATACCACCAATGAAGACAGATTCAGCAACTGGGCCTTCAGATGGACCGGAAATCTGGAAGGATTCACCTGGATGCTCTGAGAAGCAGTTTAGATTTAAACAATCGTTCCAATCCGCTCTACCGATTAATGGAAGCTTATGTGGACCTAAATTGTTTAATGTATAGTTAAAGCTTCTTCTTAAATGCTCTAATAATGTATCAGCAATTTCATGGTTGTTATCAAAATCAACGATTTCCTTTAAAATGTCCCAATCTCCAGTTTCTCTGATATATGCATCAACACAGGCGATTAACCATAATGGATCATCATTGAATCCACCACCGATGTCGGAATTTCCCTTCTTTGTTAAAGGCTGATATTGGTGATATGCACCACCATCGGCTTTTTGAGTTGCGGCAATATCTAAGATTCTTTCTCTTGCTCTAGCAGGAATCATATGAACAAATCCTAATAGGTCCTGACATGAATCTCTAAAGCCCATACCTCTACCGATACCACTTTCGTAGTATGAAGCACTTCTTGACATGTTAAATGTAACCATACACTGGTAAGCATTCCAGATGTTTACCATTCTGTTTACCTTTTCGTTTTCAGTTCTAACTTCGAAACCAACTAATAATGAGTTCCAGAAGCCTTTTAGATTGTTTAATGCTTCATCAAACTGTTCATTTGTAGAATAACGATTAATTAGTTTGTCTGCTGGTTCCTTGTTAATAACAGAAGGAGCAACGAATTTTTTAGAAACCTCAACCTCTACATAGCATAATCCAAAGATGACATCATAGCTTTCGTTTGGCTGTAATGCTAAATGAATGTGATGAGCACCAACTGGCTGCCAGCCATGAGCAATTGAATTAGAGCATTTGCCAGCCAGTACGGCTTCTGGTCTAATTGGAGAACCATAAACACCCATAAACTGGTCTCTGCTTGTATCGAAATCATCTACTGGCTTATTCGCATAGAAAACAGCATAATGATCTCTTCTTTCACGATATTCAGTCTTATGATAAATTCTAGATCCTTCTACTTCAACCTCACCTGTAGAGTAGTTTCTCTGGAAGTTAGTACAGTCATCATTTGCGTCCCATAAGCAGAATTCAACAAATGAGAATAAATCGATTTCCTTAAGATAATTGTTTGTATTTGTAATAGTAACTCTATCTAATAAGATATTGTCATTTTTTGGAACAAATAGTTCCTGAGTTGCCTTAACGCCATCCTTTTCACCTGAAATAACAGTATAGCCTAATCCATGTCTACATGAATAATCATCTAAAGGTGTCTGAGTTGGCTGCCAACCAGGGTTCCAAATTGTATCGCCATCCTTAATATACATATGGAAGCCATCTGAATCTAAAGGAAGATTGTTATAACGATATCTTGTTAATCGTCTTAGCCTTGCATCCTTATAGAAAGAATATCCGCCAGCTGTATTTGAAAGTAATGTAAAGAAGCTATCACTTCCTAGATAATTAATCCAAGGAAGAGGTGTCTTAACATTAGTGATGACATACTCCTTTTTTAAATCATCAAAGTGTCCGTATCTCATAAAAATCCTCCAATCCCCATTTTTTTGGAGTCAAACGAAAACGATTAAGTTTTCGATAAAACCCTCTTTATTTAAAGATATAGGAAGAAAAAAGAAAATGCAAGGGTTTTCATACATTATTTTTTTTTGAAAAAACTTTCAATAATTTTTTTTAGAAAAAGTATTGACTAAAAAATGTAAACGCTTTATTATGAAATTACGAAAACGATTAAGTTTGGAACAGGAGTGACACATATGGTATCAATGAAAGATATCGCAAAGAAATGTGGCGTATCTGTTGCAACTGTTTCTAAAGCACTTAATGATCAGAGCGATGTTGGAAAGGCAACTAAAGCAAGCATTCGTAAAGTAGCTGAAGAAATGGGCTACGTTACTAATTCAAATGCGAGAACACTAAAAACAAACAGAACTCAAAATATTGGCGTCTTATTCATGGATGCACAGAATGCTGGTTTAGCTCATGAATATTTCTCATCAGTATTAGAAAGTTTTAGAGCTGAAGCTGAAAAACATGGCTATGATATTACCTTTATTAATAACAAATCAGAGGAGCTAACCTACTTAAAGCATGTTCGTTACCGTAACTTCGATGGTGTGGTCATTATTCTAGCTGATTTCGAAGATCCAGAGATTATCGAATTAGTAGAATCAGATATTCCTGTCATTACAGTTGATAAGTCTTATCCGGACTGCAGCTCAGTAAGCTCAGACAATGTGATGGGATTAAAACAATTAACAGAATATGCGATTGAGATGGGACATAAAAATATATGTTTCATGCATGGAGATAAAACAGATGTAACAGATTATCGTATCATGGGTTTCTATAAAACCATGTTCGACAATAAATTGCCTTTGAATGAGAACTCTATCATTCAGGCAAGATATCATGATATTGAGGGCTGCTATCAGAAGACAAAAGGAATTTTGGCTTTAGAAAACAGACCATCATGTATCATTTTCCCAGATGATTATTCTTATCTAGGTGGTATGAAGGCAATTGTTGATGCTTCATTATCTATTCCTGATGATATTTCAGTAATTGGTTATGATGGAATCAACCTGGCTAGCCCATTAGGATTAACAACCTTCAAGCAGAATACCTCAGATTTAGGAAGAATTGCTGCCAAAAACCTGATTGAAATAATTGAGACAGGTAAAAACTACAATGAACAGGTTGTTGTTACAGGTAGCTTAGTCAAAGGAAAGACGGTAAAGAAAATTAATTAGGAATTAACTGCAATAGCAGTTACATAAAAAACTTTTATATTAAGTTAGAAGGAGAAAATATGAAAAAGTTTTTAACATTATTATTAGCTGTATTAATGGTTTTCTCTTTAGCAGCATGCGGAAGCAAGACTGACCCAGATAATGGTGGTCAGACTGCTGAAGAAGGAAAAGTATTCCACATCATGTGTTGGAACGAAGAATACAAGGGTTTCTTCGAAAAGTATTATGCTGACAGAATTCCTGCAGGCGTAACAGTTAAGTGGACAATCGTACCAAATGAAGGTTCACAGTATCAGGATGCATTAGACCTAGCATTACAGGGTCAGGCAGATGCATCTGCAGACGATAAGGTTGATATGTTCTTAGCAGAAGCTGATTACATCTTAAAGTATGTTAATTCTGATGCAACTCAGGATGTTAAGAAGCTTGGTGTAACTGATTTCTCAAATACTTACACTTATACAGTTGAAGCATGTACAGATACAAATGGAGTTACTAAGGGTGTTTCATTCCAGTGTTGTCCATCTGCATTAATCTACAGACGTTCAATTGCTAAGGCAGTTTTAGGAACTGATGATCCAGCAGAAGTTCAGGAATTATTAAATTCTTGGGAAAAGTTCGATGCAGTTGCTGAAAAGGCAAAGAGCATGGGTTACTTAATGACAGCTTCATATGCTGAAACTTATAGAGTATTCTCAAACAATGTATCAGTTGCATGGGTTGATGCTAACAATAACTTACAGATGGATGACCAGATTAAGACTTGGTTAGATCAGTCTGAAAAGTATATTGCTAATGGTTATACATTAACAGCTGGTATCTGGGATGGCGAAAAGAATAATGAAATGTACGATACAGGTAAGGCATTATGCTTCTTCGGTCCAGCTTGGTACTTCAATTTCTGTATGGGTCCTACAAAGGATGCTGATCATGGTACAATGGGTGACTGGGCAATTTGCGAAGGTCCTCAGGCTCACTTCTGGGGTGGTACTTGGTTATTAGCAGCTACTGGTTCTGATAATCCAACTATCTTAGCAGACGTTATGAACGCATTCATCAATGATGAAGACATCTGTACAAAGTTAATTGAAAATGAATCACAGTTCACTAACAATCAGAAGGTTAACGCTCAGTTCGCAGCAGATCCTGAATATAAGAATGCATTATTAGAACAGAACGATGTAGCAGTATTCGTAGAATTAGCTAAGAACATTAAGTTCCAGAATCAGACAATCTATGATCAGGGCTTAAACGAAGCATTACAGAATAACTGGTCTGAATACTTAAAGGGTGCAGTAACTAAGGAAGTTGCAATGGAAAACTTCTACAAGACTATTGCTGAAAAGTATCCATCAATTGTTTTACCACAATAATAATTAGGGTGACAGATTAAAAGCTGTGGTGATTCTAGCCACAGCTTTTTGCATAAATAAATGAGATTCTCGTTTGTTTATGCGAAAAAAGGTTAAGGGGGAGAAGTATGAGCAATTCTAAGCCAATTAAAAAGAAAAAAGGAATAAGCTATGCTAAATGGGCGTATATCTTTATTACACCATTCTTTACAGTTTATTTCCTATTCACAATGTTCCCACAGCTATTAACAGTTTATAATTCATTCTTTACAAACTATATGGAAGGTTTAACTCAGGTTGGCCCAACATTTGTTGGCTTTGATAATTATATTAAATTGTTTACAGCGGATTCTTCAGGAGTCATTGATATTGTCAGATATTTTGGAAATACTATTATCCTTTGGGTATTAGGTGCTGTTCCGCAGTTTGTTATAGCATTACTATTAGCAGTATTCTTTACAAGCACAAGATTAAATATTAAGTTCCAGAGTTTCTTTAAGACAACCATTTATTTACCAAATCTAATTATGGCGAGTGCATTCTCAATGCTATTCTTTGCATTGTTCTCACCTACTGGACCAATAAATAACTATTTAATCAATACTGGGGTCATTGATACCTTCATTGATTTCTTTACAATAAAGATTTCTATTCGTTTGATTATTGCATTTATGAACTTTATTTTATGGTTCGGTAATACAACAATCTTATTAATGGCAGGTATTATGGGTATTGATGAAGCATTATTTGAATCAGCAAATATTGATGGTGCTAATTCATGGCATGTATTCTTTGATATTACATTACCATTATTAATGCCAATTCTGGTTTATACTTTCATAACTTCTATGATTGGTGGATTCCAGATGTTCGATATTCCAGCAATTGTTTCAAATAACAAGGGTGGTCCTGATAGAAGCACAATGACAGTAGTTATGCTATTAAATAACTATTTAAAGGGATCAAGAAACTATGGTATGGCTGGTGCAGTATCTGTAGTATTATTCCTTGTAACAGGTGTATTCAGCTTATATGTATATAAAACATTAGCTAAACAATATAAGGATTAGAAAGGAGTAATAATATGGATCAAAATAAAAAAGCAAAAATTCAATTAACAATTATTAGAGTTGTTGTTTATGCAATATTATTCTTCTTATCATTCTTATGCTTATTCTTCTTTGCACTATTAATTTTAAGTGCATCAAAGTCTAACTTCCAGCTTCAGGGTAGATTCTCATTCTTACCTGGTGGCCATTTCTGGGAAAATTTCAAGAATGCCTGGACAGATGCTTCTATAAATATTCCTAGAGGTATGATTAACTCACTAATTATTGGTTTATCATCTGCAGTATTAACAACATATTTCTCAGCATTAACAGCTTATGGAATTCATGTTTATAATTTTAAGCTAAAGAAGTTTGCATTTGCGTTTATTTTAGCGGTAATGATGATACCTTCACAGGTTTCTGCTGTAGGTTTTATCCAGTTAGCATATAAGTTACATTTAACCAATAAAATGTGGGTATTAATTGTTCCAGCAATTGCTTCTCCAGTAGTATTCTTCTATATGAAGCAATATCTTGAGGCAACTCTTCCAATGGAAATGGTAGAGGCAGCAAGAATCGATGGTTCTTCAGAATTTAGAACTTTCAATCAGATCGTTCTTCCAATTATGAAACCAGCCATTGCTGTTCAGATGATTTTCTCATTTGTAGGAAGCTGGAATAACTTATTCATGCCTTCACTATTATTAACTAAGACTGAATTAAAAACAGTTCCAATCATGATTGCTGGTCTAAGAAGTGCGGACTACTCAAAATTTGATATGGGTAAGGTTTATATGTTTATCCTTATCGCAATCATTCCAGTTATAATTGTTTACTTTATCCTTTCTAAGTCAATTATTAAGGGTATCACATCAGGTTCTGTAAAGGGCTAAAAGGAGAATAAAATATGGCAAACGTATTATTAAAAGATATTAGAAAAGTATATCCTCATATTGAACAGAAGCCTAAGAAAAAGGGTTTATTCGGTAAGAAGGAAGAAGTAGTAGAGGAAAAGAAGAAGATTAACCTTCAAATCACAGATGAAGGTGTTGTAGCTGTTCAGCAGTTCAATCTTGATATTAAGGATAAGGAATTTATCGTATTAGTTGGTCCTTCTGGCTGTGGAAAATCAACTACATTAAGAATGATCGCTGGTTTAGAAGAAATTACTGATGGCGAACTATATATTGATGATAATCTGGTTAACGATGTTGCACCTAAGGATAGAGATATCGCCATGGTATTCCAGTCTTATGCATTATATCCTCATATGACAGTTTATGATAATATGGCATATTCATTAAAGCTAAAGAAGCTACCAAAGGATGTAATTGATAAAAAGGTTAAAGAAGCAGCAGAGATTTTGGATATTACACAGTATCTAAAGAGAAAGCCAAAGAATTTATCAGGTGGTCAAAGACAGAGAGTCGCTATCGGTAGAGCAATCGTTAGAGAACCAAAGCTATTATTAATGGATGAGCCATTATCAAATCTAGATGCTAAGCTAAGAAATCAGATGCGTGCTGAAATCATCAAGCTAAGAAAGAAGATTAATACAACTTTCGTATATGTTACTCATGATCAGACAGAAGCTATGACATTAGGTGATAGAATTGTCGTTATGAAGGATGGTTTTATTCAGCAGATTGGAACACCACAGGAAGTATTCAATCATCCTAGAAACTTATTCGTAGCTGGATTTATCGGTACTCCACAGATGAACTTTATTGATGGTGAATTAACAATTGCTGATGGTGAATACTACGCAACAGTTGATGGTTATTCTGTTAAGCTTTCAGCTGAAAAGCAGGCAAGATTAAAGGCAAATAATGTAGAGGCACAGCCTATTACATTAGGTGTTAGACCTGAACATTTATTCATTGCTGAAAATGGTATCGATGCAAGAGTTGATGTATATGAGTTAATGGGCTCAAGTGTTCATTTACATATGACTGTAAAGGACAAGGATGCTATTGTTATCATTCCATTTGAGGAAGGATTCGAAAGCTATTCTGCTAAGCAGGTAAAGCTTGGATTTGATGGCTCAACAGCTCATGTCTTCTCAAAGGAAACAGAAAAGAATTTAGAATATTAAAAAAGAAGTTATCCCCCTTCATTTAGAAAAGAAAGAAAATGGCCTTGTAACAAAGGCCTTTTCTTATGAAAAAAGGAAGGTTTCCCTTCCTTGAAAAATTAATCCTTAATAATTTTTAGAGCAAGCTCGTACTGGTAGATTTTATCAGTGATTTCTCTGTTTCTTCTATAATCAGAACCAGTCCAGAACTGCTTATATGATAAGGCTTCTTTTTCCATTTTTAACTTGCTGATTTCTTCAATAATTGCCACTTTAATCATATAAATACCTCCTTTTTGGCTAGGCTATCTATTATATGCTATTTTTTTAGAATGTAAAGCATTTGAAAGAAAAAAATATGGAATAACGCTTACATAGGTGTATAATGGGCATATCCTAAAAAGAGGAATAGAGTATGAATAAAGAATTATTAAGAACAATAAAATTTACATTATTTTCACTAAGTGCAGGGATTATTGAGATTGCCTCATTTACTTTATTAAATGAGTTTACGACATTAAGCTATTGGCCATGCTATTTAATAGCATTGGTATTATCGGTGCTATGGAACTTTACCTTAAATCGTAAGTTTACCTTCCAGTCAGCTAATAATGTTCCTGTTGCGATGGCAAAGGTGTTTGCTTACTATTGTGTGTTTACTCCAGTGACAACGATTTTAGGAGATTATCTGGTCGAAACATTATTGTGGAATGAATATGTTGTTACAGTATTGAATATGGTACTGAATTTTGTGACAGAGTATTTATTTGATCGCTTCGTTGTATTTAAGGATTCTATTGATACAAATTTAAAAAAATAGGGATTGTAAAATCCTTTTTTATTGAAAATGTAATAACAAAGTGATATATTGTAATTACAAATAGAAAAAAGGGGGTCATTATGATTAATTTTGATGAAAACAAAATGCTTGAGAATTATGATTTTATATATAATCAAAGGGATACAATTGAAACAATCGCTGATGAGTTATGTAAAAAAGGATTTGATAAGCTATTCTTTACTTCCTCAGGTGGTTCAATGGCAATGCTACAGCCATTTAATCACTATTTAAATCTGTATTCAAATATTGAAGCAATTTCAATGATTTCAGCTGATTTTTTATTGACAGGATGCAATCGCCTAACTGAACGGTCAGTGGCTTTTTTAACTAGTAAATCAGGTGATACTAAGGAAACCTTAGCATGTGCGAAGGTGTTAAAGGAAATGGGTGTAACACTTGTCTCTGTTTGTGGTAAAACAAACACTCCTTTGGCAGCTGTTTCAGATTACAGCTTTGAGTATATGGATGGAAGACCCCAGGAATTAGTGTTCTACATTATTATTTTCAAGATAATGCATAACCTTGGTTATTTTGATGAATATGATGATTTCATTGATAATATGAAACATTTAGGTAAATCACTAACAAACATTAGAAAGCTTTGTGATGAAAAGTGCAGGAAGTATGCTGAAGATTATTGTAAGGAACCATACAATATCTGGATAGGCTCTGGCGATTTATGGCCAACAACCTATTCCTACTCAATGTGTGTATTAGAAGAATCTCAATGGGTTAGAACAAAGTCTGTAACCTCTGCTGAATTCTTCCATGGGACATTAGAACTAGTTGATAAAGATGTTTGTGTTACCTTAGTTATGGGTGAAGGTGTAACAAGAGCTCAGGATGAAAGAGTAAAGAGCTTTATGGAAGGCTTATCTGACAAGTTTACTATTTTTGATACGAAGGATTACCCATTGGAAGGTATTAAAGATGAGTATAGAAAGTATCTTGGACCAGTTGTTATGGGTGCAATCCTACAGCGTATTGGAAAGAACATGGAAGTAATAACAAATCATTCTTTAGAAATCAGAAGATATTACAGAAAGAAAGAGTATTAATATGAAATGTATTTGCTTAGCAGATAATGTGATTGATTATTATCAGAATACTGGAGAAATGTTCCCAGGAGGGAATGCTGTCAATGTTGCGGTCCATTTAGCAAAGCAATGTGGTGGCGCAACCTATTTTGGTAATATCGCAAATGATGAAATGGGTAAAGTGATTATTCAGGCTTTAATGGATAATTCTGTCGACTATGATCATTGTAATATTATTGACGGAGCATCTACAAAGTATTGCCTATATGATGTTGTGGATGGTGAAAGAACCTTTATTAAAGTGGAACTTGGGAATAATTGGCAGGGGCCAATGATTTTAAATCAAAAAGATGTTGATTATATTTCAAGGTTTGATGCTGTGATTTCCAGCTGTAATTCTAAAATGGAAAATGAAATGAATAAGATTTCCAGTTTAAATAATCTATTTATATATGATTTCGGTGAAAAAGAGAAGTATAGAGTGGATGAATATCTGGAAAAGGTCTGCCCTAATTTGGATCTGGCCATGTTTTCATGCTCAGATTTAGATGAAAAGGATATTGTAAAGCTGTGTAAAAGAGTAAGTAAAAAGGGTGCATTAAACATTCTGGTTACTATGGGTAGAAGAGGCCAGTATCTATATAATAGGGATAATATAATACATCATACAGTGAAATTTGTGGATGCAGTAGATACTATGGGTGCTGGAGATTCATTCTTAGCAGCTTTTATTAGTAGAATGAATGAACAGGGGTGGATTAAAGGAGAGATCATTTCGCCTACCAAAGCCACTAAAGTATTAGAAGCGGCAAGTGATTATTCGATGAGAAATTGTCTGATCGAAGGGGCTTTTGGACATAAAGTTGAACAATAAAATTAGATAATAAAAATCAAGCC
>DCGH01000073.1 GCA_002315205.1 Erysipelotrichaceae bacterium UBA1783 | reverse complement strand
AAATCTATTTCTTTACAGCCCCTTCATTTTTTTACAAACACATTTCGTAAATCTTTTTTACATCCTCAGGATATAAATCTAAGATACCAGCTAAAACACCATTTTTCATAGCCTTTTGTGCCATTTCATCAAAATGAGTATCATCAATACTAATGTCTGTTAAATTGCTCTTTAAGCCTAACTGATTGAAGAAGAAATCTGATAAAGCTGACACAGCCTTTTCAGCAACCTCTTCATCCTCCCCTGCTAAATCAAATACATTTCTTCCAAATCTTGCTAATAGAGCTGTGAAATTTGGATCCTTTGACTGCACATATTTCATCCATCTTGGAGTTAAGATTGCTAAACCTAGGCCATGAGTAATATCATAAACAGCTGACAATTGATGCTCCATAGAATGAACTGACCAGCTCTTTAGCTGTGTAGCTCTAGCAAAGCCATTAATTGCCCAGCTTGATACCCACATTAAATTTGCTCTGGCATCATAATCTTTCGGATTCTCTAAAGCAATTGGTGCATACTTGACTACCATTCTCATCATTGTTTCCATAAATGATGCCAAGAAATCCATTGTTCCATAATCAAAATAGGTTTCCATAATATGAGACATAATATCAGCACTTCCACAGGCTGTCTGATACTTGCCCACAGTATAGGTAATGGTTGGATCTAAGAAAGAAACCTTAGGGAATAATAATGGTGAACCTTTACCTAGCTTGTGGTTTGTTTCCATATTGGAAATAACTGCACCTGAATCCATTTCTGAACCAGTAGCAGCTAAGGTTAGAATTGAAACAATTGGTAAAGCAGCTTCAATTGGTTCTTTTCCAGTAACGATATCCCATGCTAAGCAATTTCTTTTTGCTGTAGCAGCAACAATTTTACTGCAGTCAATCGTTGAACCACCACCTACAGCTAAAATGACATCTATATTGTTTTCCTTACAAAGATTTGCACCACGATCTACTGTAGTTGTTCTTGGATTTGGCTCAATGCCACTTAGTTCTACAACATTGAAGCCCTCTAATAATGCAATAATACGGTCATATAGGCCTGTTTTCTTTACAGAACCACCGCCATAAGCTAATAGTACATTTTTACCATAAGCTGATAACACCTTGGCCAGATTGCCATCTAGCTGATCCTTTCCAAAATAAACTGTTGTTGGATTGTTAAAAATAAAGTCTTTCATCGTTTTCCTCTTTCTATCCAAATACGTCATAGCCCTTTTCTAATAAGTATTCATTGATTTCTTTCATTTCATAATAATGATTCTCTAAGCACCATCTGATTACTAAATCAAAATTATTACTTTTTGATAGTACATATCCTGCTGATGCTAATAGATCCTCTGCCTCAGATAAGCTTATATTCATCGTTAAGCACATACCTGTGATTGCCTTTTTGTTTGGAATGTGGTTATCACAAAAAATCTTTGAATATGTCTGCTTAGAAACAAAGACTGGTCCATAAATATCCGAAGCCTTTTTTCCACATTTCAAAACAAAATTATTAAATTTATATGGGAATGTTTCCTGCTTCTTATCAATATTAATATCCTCTATTGTTTTCTTCTTGAACAAACTATTGTTATTATAATTGTTTATTCTGTAGCTGTCGTATTCTCTGTATCCATATTCCATTTCATTCGCTGAATCCACATAATTCTGATCTACATACTCTTCAATTTTTGTAAACAGCTTATTAGATAATTCCACAGAATAATCACCAAAAACAACCAGGGTCACATTAATATCATGCTCTAACAAGAATGTATTAATACAATTCAATGCAATCGCTAAAGCCTCCTTCAGAGGGAATCCATAAGATCCTGTTCCCATTAGAGGAAAGGCAATACTCTGACAGCCTAGCTCTATTGCCTTTTCCAAAGGCTTATTATAGCAGCTTTGCATTATTTCTATTTCCTTTGCATTGCCATCAGTATAAAAGCAACCAACTGCATGAATAATATACTTTGCTTTAAGATTAAAAGCATCTGTCAGGGCAATATCTCCTGGTTCAATAAAACCAATTTTTTCCCTTTCAGCTAAAAGCTTTTCAACACCTGCCTCATGATAGATTGCAGTATCTACCCCAAAAGAATAGATTGGTTTTGGATTGGCTGTATTTACTATGATATCTGCTTGAACTTTTGCTATATCATCTCTGATAATTTTTAATGGCATACAAATTCTCCTACTATCAATATTATACTAAAAGTTCTTACACAAATCACAAAAAAATGCCTAGATATTCATCTAGGCAAAAGGTAATGTTATGAACAATTATATTTTAACTAAAAGCTCAAAAAAGACAGTCCAATTATTTAGACTGTCGATACATTTCTAACACTTTGATATCTGCCCCTAAAAGCTCATCCTTAATTTCTTTTGGGTCGACAAATTTATAGACTAAATGATCATGAAGCACAATATCTCCATTGATAATTTCACAGATAAAACAATCCATTACTAAGAAAAAATCTGGATATTGATGATATACTGTGCCAAGCATTTCTTTTACCTTGATATCTACCTCAAATTCTTCTTTAATTTCTCTGATAATAGCATTTTCACCAGTTTCATCTTTTTCATATTTTCCACCAGGAAATTCCCAATAGCCTTTATGAGACCCCTTTGCTCTTTGGGCAATAAGAATTTTATCGTCCTGTTCAATGATTGCTGCAGTTACTGATAGAATCTTCATAATACTTCCTCACAAAACAATTATACGCTCAAAGAAAAAGGATGTAAAAATACATCCTTCAATTTCTATCCTAATAAGCTGCTATAGCTATTGATCATGTCCATAAATGGTGCAAGGAATACCTTCTTTGCTGCCTCTTCACTAACCTGCCATCCTTTTTCAGTCTTTTCAGCTGGAATCTTAGCTGTATAGGTGTAGGTCTTTCCTTCCTCTTTTAGCTCTTTTACTTTTTCATCCAGCAGCTCACATGCCTTATTCATGAATTCCTCTTCTGAATCATTAATTGATGAGAACGCTAAAGTAAGCGCAGATGAAACTAATGATGGTACTGCTGTCAAATAATTATATGTGGTAACCTGTACCTCAACTACAGCAACGTCGTCACTAATCTTTTCGTCAACTACCTTATAATCAAAATCTAATACTAAATCAATTAGATTTTCCACAGACTTCATATTTTCTTTTGATAGCTCGTATTGACTTAATTCTTCACGATTCAAAAGCTCTTTTTTAGAATTCTTAATTTCCTTGATCCACTTTTCAGCAGCCTTTGTAGGTGTTGTGACCTTACCACAACCAGTTAATAATAATGAAATAGCTAATAATGCACAAATAATCTTTTTCATTAAAAAAACCTCCTTAATTTATTTTACTATTTTTTCCTCTTTTCAACAATAGCTCTTTGTCTTTAGGGATTTGACAAATTTATGAAAAGTAGGAAAATATTATTATCATGTATTATTGGAGAAAAAACAATGAAGAATTTGCTCTTAATCATAAATAATAAAACCAGAACACAAAATGAAAGAAACACATTCAAGCTGGTAAATTACTTCGCTAAATATGATAATAAAAGTACAGTCTATCCTATTGCTGAAGGATTAACCTTAGATTTAGATGAATATATTACAGATAAGCATTATGATTTAGTTGTCTGCCTTGGTGGGGATGGCACATTAAATAGAACCATCAATAGTATTTTAAAAAATCACTTAGATTGTCCTATTGGTTATATTCCCGCTGGAACTACAAATGACTTTGCAAAGAACTTAGAATTAACAGATGATGTTGATTATGCAAGCTCCATTATTACCCATGGAAAGCCATTAAGCTACGATATTGGAAAATTTAATGACCGTTTCTTTAATTATGTTGCCTGCTTTGGAGCATTCTCTGATGTACCTTATGCAACCGATCAGTCATTTAAAAATCTTTTCGGTTATGCAGCTTATGCATTACAGGCCATCTCAACCATTCCCGAGAATTTATCTACCAAATGTCATTTAAAATTTGAAACCGAAACTGAAAGCTTTGAGGGAGACTATATCTTTGGCGCCATCTGCAATTCATTGTCTGTTGCTGGAGTAAAAATCAATACATTAACAGAAGATAATCTTCATGATGGTGTATTTGAACTATTTTTAATTAAATGCCCTACTAATGCCGTAGAGATTGGAGAAATCCTAATGAGTATTATCAATATGGATTTCAACACACCATATTGTCAAATGATTCGTACCTCTAAATTAAAAATCACCTCTAGTGAAAATGTTTACTGGACCTTAGATGGTGAAGAAGGTGGAAATCCTAATGAAATAGATTTCTCTATTTTACCTGGTGCTGTCAAAATTCTTGTAAAAAAATAAGCTTATCACTAAGGATAAGCTTTTTTTCTTATAAATCAAAATGATATTTTTTACAATAATCTCTTAATAGCCAGATATCAACACATCTTTTGGTATTGTTATAAAGTGCACTATATTGAGTATGCGAAGAAATATCTGTTTCATCATACTCTTGAGAAACCTGTGCTAATAAGTTGGCAGCTTCTTCATCACTCATTTGTGTTTTCATACTTTGTCTGTCAATCATATGCTGCTGTAGGCATTGAGCCATCGTGTTGAATCTTCCATAGCCATGGCCATAGCCATAATGATATTCTCTGATGGTTTCCTTTGGCTGAATAAATCTTTCCTTCAGTTTTTCTCCATAATAACAATCACAGCTATCATCATATCCATGATAGAAATTAGTTGCTGCATCAATTCTAGTCACTGTAAATGTGTTATAACGCCATTCTAACACTGCACTATTCCCTTTTTCATCTGTAATAAATAAATGATAATCTGATTTTAATGTATTGGTAATATTATATTGACCCGCCAAATCAATCGCTTCTTCTATATCCTTACAATTATCAAGCATATAGCGCATTAGCTGTGTTAATACAATTGTCTTCTTTCCCTTTACACTTTGCTCTACTGCCTTTTCTCCCTCTTTTATATCTAAATAAAGGATGGATACTGTTAATCCTTTTTCATTTATACCATCCATGCAGAAATAAGGAAGAAGATATAAAGGCAACAGTGTTGTCTTTCCATCATCTAAAGCGCCCATATAATAAGGAAGCTTTAATACCGAGAACCAGCAGGCATCAGCCATATTGATTGAACTATATTTTCCTTGTGGATGCAGCTTAAAAACAGTATTTAAGCCAGTTATTTTTTTATTTTTATCTGTATGAGCTAAATCATAATTTCTACCTGTAATAACGTCATCATCCTGATTATGACTAATGAAGGCAGAACATCCACATTTACTTAGTATTTTGATTGGAAGCTTTGTCAATAGGTCATCATAGTTTCCTTCATACTCAAAGTAATATAACGCGCCATTCTCATCTAATCTTTTAACATTGCTGATTCTTGCGGATAATCCTTTGACCTGATCAAATGCTATTTTACCTAATGCTGCTAACACGATTGCTGAACTAACTGCTTTTTTAACTACACTCATATTAATACCTACTTATTTTTTTATTATAAACCAGAAATTGTCAGAATATGAAAAAAACGAGTATAAAACTCGTTAATTTATAAACATTTCAACAAATTGCTCTGTTGTAATACTATTATCCGCCACAAAATATGCGTAATACTCTTCAAAGGTTACCCCCTCATCATGAATAAACTGCGCAACCTCTTTACCAACATAACGATAATGCCAAGGCTCATTCTGATAGCCTGTAATATACTCAATAGGCTCTTGATAACGATAGATGAAGCCATATTTGTAGCTGTTTGCCATAAGCCAATCTAATTGGTGGTTGGTGTTATATTTACTGCCATTGACCATAACATCGATGGCATATCCTGACTGATGTTCTGAATAACCTGGTCTTGCAGAGATTTCATCTGCATCCGCAGTACCATAAGCATTAGCATAATAGTTATACAGATCCTTCTGATAGCTATAGCTACGATAGCCATTATCTCCATAGGCTCTAATCGTCTGTCCATAATTGGCTGCATCCTTACACATATATTCAAACGCTTCTGCTGCTTCCTTTACTAATCTGGCACCAGCAGAAGAATAGGTGCTTGAAATTGTAACAAGATTTTCTGGCACATAGCTTTCTGATAGCTTATTGTACTTATTACAGATTAACAGGTTCCCCTTAGTTAAATCAGTACTTTTAACATCTGTATAGAATTTCTCATCAATATTGCTGTTCACTCTTTTAACAATCTCTGTTAATGATAGCTTTGAATGAGATGAATAATAATTCAAATACCTTTTAAGATTCTTTTTTATAAAATACTTTTCTTCTAAAAGCTTTAATGTGGTTTCATTGTCGGATTTTGACAGGTTGATTAAATCAATATCATTTTCAACTAACACAATTGCCTGGTCCATTGTAATATCATAACAGTCTGCTGTATTAATATAACGATGAATGAAATCCTTATTAATGTCCTGTCTTTCTAATAATTCAATAATCCTTGGATCAAATTTCTCCATCTTTAAATCAATACTATTATTTACAACAGCTAATGCCTGTTGAGCAGTAATTGTTTCGTTATTTAAAAGATAATTGTTGTATCTTTCATATCTGCTATGGTCAAAATCAGAAAACTCAATTAAATCCTGAATTCTTAAATCTGTTTCATTGCTTTCTTCAGAATGGTTCACCATTAAAACGATAAAATGCTTAGAAAAATTCTCTTGCTGATATACCTGCAGATATAATTCTCTGTTTTCTTCTTTGTAGCAGTCTACCTGTCTAAATTGTTCGACTAGTTTTCTTTTTGAATACTCCTTATAAGCAAAAACTGCCGCAAAAGCTAATCCTACAATAGTAACCATTAAAATGAACTGATTTCTTAATTTCATAAACAGCCTCCCTGTACACTATTTAAATAATTCAAAAACCACCTTTGAAATCTCTTCTTTTTCTGCTTTACAGCTTCCTTGCAGCATCTGGTCGCTTCCGCCACCACGACCATTGATTCTGCTATTAATATCCTTTATGAAGTTTCTTAAAGAAATGGTATAAGAAATAATGACATAATTAAATCCATTATCATTTTCATTAAATCCTGCAACAACAGATCCTTTGTTCTGCTTTACAAGCTCATCAATATATTTTCTGAAGTCATTACTGTCAATATACTCTTCAAAAACAACCAATGGTTTATCACTTTGTGGATAGCTCTTCAGCTTCCCTTCAAAATAAGATTTCTGAAGAAGATAAATCTTTGTTTTCTGAGCTGCAATGACATCCTGTAAATGTTTCACTGCCTTTTCTACTTCTAGTGGCTTTGCTGCCAAAGCTACTGACAAACCTTTATTCTGGTCATAAACCTTCTGTAAATACATATAGGCTCTTTTACCACATAGAATAGTTACTCTGCTACCATCACCTTTATTGGTACAGCTAAAGGCTTTAATTAGGCCAATTTCACCTGTTTGCTGTACATGGGTGCCACAGCAGGCACAAACATCGCCATCTGGAATTTCAATAATTCTAACCTCTCCCTTTAATTCCTTTTTAGAACGGAAATCCATAGCTTCCAGTTCTTGCTTTGTCGGATAAAGGTCAATAATTTTTTCATTACGATAGATTAGCTCATTAGCCTGTTGTTCAACCTGTAGTACCTGGTGCCAATCTAATGGCCCAGAGAAATCTAAGGTAATCATATCCTCGCCTAAATGAAAGCCAATATTATCATAACCAAAGTTCTTATGTACAATACCTGAGAAAATGTGTTCCCCAGAGTGCTGCTGCATATGGTCAAATCTTCTTTCCCAATCTATTATTCCAGATACTTTGCTGCCAATCGCAATAGCCTCTTTTACATAATGGTATATGATTCCATTCTTTTTCCTGACATCAGAAACCATAATATCATTCAATGTTCCATGGTCCGCAGGCTGTCCTCCACCTTCTGGATAAAAGGCTGTTTCCTTTAATTCAATTAAGAAATATCCCTTTTCTTCATAACAATCTACTACCTCTGATTCAAACTCTTTAAGATAGGGATTTTTATAAAATAGCGTATCGAATTCAGACATAGCTATTCACCAATAACCGCTACTCTACATCTTCTATTTCTAGAATGCGTTCTATCAAAGTCAACGAAATAGATATATCCAGTCACGCCAATAACCAGCTTACCATTGTCTACCTCAAAGGTTTGACTAGCGCCTAAAATTGTTGACTTTAAATGAGCATCACAATTATATAGCTCTTCTCTGGTGCCTGATGGTAAAAAGCTCTTAATATCAGGCCATGCTTCTACAGTTTCAAAATGAACAGTTCCAGGATAGAAATATTGTCCCCAATGATCCTGATAAGGAATCATTTTTTCCAATGACTTTTCTAAATCCTGCTGTAAAAATGTTAAACCATTTGGCATAACATCATGGTCATATTCCTCGAAAAATACAGAACAGGTTGTATGTGGTGAACTCACTGTTACAATACCACTTGTAATTCCACTCTTTTCAACAATAGCTTTCACTTGCTCTGTAACATTAAAATAGGTTGCTCTGCCACCAACAGATGTTAATCCTTTTATTTCTTCTCTATAAACCTTCATATACTTCTCCCTGTTTCAAATTATTTCTTTATGGATAACCAGATGATTGGTCGAATACCATAGGTATTCATATTAACCACACCATTAGATTTGCTGATACTTCCATCAGCTTCAATAGTATAGGCAAACTTATTCATTGTAGCTTCATTGATGTTCTTTAGCCAATAGGATGCAACAATTTCCTTTCCAATCACTGAGAAATCTACACCTTTGCTAATAGCATAAGCAGTAGGTGCTGCCCTTCTTGACTTGTCATTATTGAACATAAATTCAGCTTGTGATGACTCTAGCAAAGACATCTTTTCATCATTAATAAAATCAATAGATTTCATTTCAAATGGAGTGAACAGATTATAAATAAACTGTTCATTCATCCACTTTCTGATATTAGAGCTCTCATAACCTCCAACGACATAGTTGCCCATATGATATGGTCCTACCTCAATAACATTTTCACTGATTACTAAAATTCTATCCTGATTAAATGCTAAAACCTTCCAGATTAATGGTTCATCCTTATATTTTCCAAAGGTAATTAACGAACCTTTAATTAATCCCTCCAGATTATTATTTAGTGCCATCAGATTAAAATAATGTGGATCATCTAATGCTAATACAGAACCACTATTCGCTTTAAATGATTCTAATGCTCTCACTCTGTTTTTTATTGCTTTGATATTGTTTTCTGCCTTTACAATTTCCATCAGCTTTTCATAGTATAAATTGCTCCAGCCTTTAGATACATCAGAGCTTTTCTCATCATATTCTCTGATTTCCATTTCTACAGCCAATAGCTGCTTCTTTAATTCATCAATCTTTTTTCTTTTGAATAAATCAACATTGAATGGGGAATTGACATTATCAATTTCTACCTGAATGGACATTGCTTTAGACGCTGATTTATTTCTTAAATCCTTGATTTTATCCAATACAGTGGCAACCTTTGTTTGCCCATTCTGTAGCTCTAGCCAATGATTATTTACTGCATCCATTAGTGTTGCAATCTGCAAAATCAGCTGATCATTTTCTTTTTCGTTCTGTTCAGGAAGTAATGCCAATATTCTCTCACATTTTCTGACAATTTCTTCATTACCTACTTCTTGAGCAAGCTTAATGATACGTGAAACGATTTCAGGATTAGACATATATTGGCTATTAGAAAAAATCTCTTTAATCTCTGTTAACCTTTTCTCTAAAGTCTGTTTGTCATAGGAAAGCTTAAATACCTTACCGCATTCACTACATACAACCTCGTTTTGATTGTCATTCACTTCGAATTCATATCCACAATTGGAACAAATAATTGTGCTCATCATTATCACCCCGAACTAATCTATTATTATCTTATCAAAAAAGAGCATTCTTTTAAATCAAAAGGAACATTATTCTTATTAATATCTTTCTAAATTTCTTTAATTTCTATATAATTATAATGTTATTTGGAGGTTTATTATGAGAGACATTATTATGTATCTGTTAACCTTTTCTGGAATTGGCATTTTATGCTATGTAAGAACAGTAGGTGCGCAAAGAGCTAATAAGCTAAAACAGGAATATGTTGGATGGTCATCAAAGGAACAGAAGCTTTTATTTCTAGCCTTTGGATTAATCATCGCTGGATTAGTACTAGCATTTTTAAATCCAAACAACGCTTAGAAAGAACCATCAAAAAAGGAATTAGCCTTCTAGCTAATTCCTTTTTATATACTAACCCTTATAATCCTCTAGCTTATCAATCGCATCTCTGACGATTTCTTTTGTAATTGGATAAGGTACATGATCCAATTCCTGATTCACAACAGTTGCTGCTAATACATCCTCTAATGGATCATCTCTTGTCAAATCCAAATCTGCTAAGCAAACTGGTAATCCTACTGCCTTATTGAAATTATAAGCAAGCTTTAACTTTTCATATTGCTGGTCAACCATTAGCTGAACTAATGTTCCATAAGACACAATTTCACCATGAAGATGTTTTCTTTCCATCCATTCTCTTACTGTTAAGCCATAATATAAAGCATGAGCAACAGCACTATTGTAGTTTGGATGTACTGCTAAAGAAACAGATCCTGTAGCAATTAAAATCGCCAAAATAACCTCTTCAACCTCTTTTGAATTCTGATGCTGCTTTACTAACTCATAAGCTCTTTCACCCTTTTCCAAAATAGGATAGAAGCAAAGCTTTGAAATCGTTCTGCCATATTCACTTGGGAAATCTAACACATCATTTTTAGCTGAGAATTCACATTCTACATGCTTTGCCATCGTGTCACCCATACCAGCCCAGAAATACTTTGCTGGTGCTTTGGCAATAGTTGATCCATCAATGAAGCAATGCTCAGGTGATTTCTTTAGCTTATAGATTTCAGCAAATGAACCATCTGGATTATGTAAAATTGAAATCTTTGTCACAGCTGCACATGTTGAAGCAATGGTCGCTACTGTAAATACTGGCTTTCCTAGCTTATCACCAACAACCTTGCATACATCAAGACACTTACCACCCCCTGCAGCAACAATCACATCTGCAGACTGTACATCACTATTAGCTAATAGCTCATTAATATGCTGATAGCTAGCTTCATGTCCATAGACTAAATTGCACACAATGTCAAAATTCTCTAATGCCTTATCTAGCTTCTCCTTACATGCTGCATAAGCTCTTTCACCGTGAATTAAAGCAACCTTTTTACCATAGGCACTTACAATGCCATCTAAATAATCAAGGCAATCCTCACCAATAGTATATCTAGGTAAAAATAACTGTTCCATATTTTTTCTCCTTTGTTGAAAAAGGCATTGTTAAAACAATGCCCAAAAAATCTAATTAAGCTAATAAGCTATCAACGTATGCCTTTAATTCAGCATCCTGGCATCCTTCGTTGAAGCACTCTAAGAATCTAGGAGTTAATGCATTCTTTACGATTGCCTGATCCATTGCCTTTAATGCTTCAATTAATGGCTTAGCAACTGCTGCCTTCTGTTCGAATAGCTTAGCAGCGTTTCTGTTCTGAGATTCCTTTCTGCCTGGTTCATTTGGATAACCCATACCCTTTGGAGAACCGAAAGCAAGCTTGAAGATGTTTGTCATATTAACATCAGCACCCCAGCCAAAGCCCTTAGCATAAGGGATTGATAATGCATTACCATTATTAATCTGTAGGAATAGATAAGCATCTGATGGTTCAATACAATAGCCACAAACAACACCTGGCATCATATTACAAGCCATTAAAGCACCCTGACCAGTTCCACAACCAGTAACAACAAAGTCA
>DCGH01000029.1:4183-4600 GCA_002315205.1 Erysipelotrichaceae bacterium UBA1783 | reverse complement strand
TGGATGGTTAAGGCTGATTTAATCAAAAACGGTAACTGGGATAAGATTAAGGAATTAACTGCAGAAGCAGCAAATATCGTAAAGGAAATTAGAGGTTAATATATGAAGTTAAATTTAAAGCCAGTTGGCACATATACATATGATGCAGTATCTCTTGGCGAAATCATGCTAAGACTAGATCCAGGAGAAGGAAGAATTAAGACTGCTAGAGAATTTAAGGCTTGGGAAGGCGGTGGCGAATATAACGTCGTTAGAGGTCTTCGTAAGTGCTTTGGTTTAAAGACTGCTACAATTACTGCTTTTGCTGATAATGAAGTAGGTAAGCTAATGGAAGATTTAATCTGCCAGGGTGGCGTTGATACTGCATTAATCAAGTGGATGCCTACAGATGGTATCGGCAGAGTTTGCCGTAATGGT
>DCGH01000029.1:3552-4115 GCA_002315205.1 Erysipelotrichaceae bacterium UBA1783 | reverse complement strand
TCAGATAGAGCTAACACAGCTATTTCAAAGTGTACTCCAGCTGATTTCGATTTTGACTATATCTTTGGCACATTAGGTGTTCGCTGGTTACATACTGGTGGTATCTATGCTGCATTATCAGAGCAGTCATGTGAAACTGTTGTAGAAGCTATCAAGATTGCCAAGAAATATGGAACTATCGTTTCTTATGATTTAAACTATAGACCTTCAATGTGGTCAGCTATCGGTGGTAAGGCAAAGGCGCAAGAAGTAAACAAGGAAATCGCTAAGTATGTTGATGTTATGATCGGTAACGAGGAAGNNAGGATTTCACAGCTTGTCTTGGCTTAGAAATCGAAGGTAACGATGAAAATCTAAAGGAATTAAACCTTGATGGTTACAGAAAGATGCTTAACAACGCTGTAAAGGTATATCCAAACTGGAAGGTAGTAGCTACAACATTAAGAACTGTTAAGTCTGCTACAGTCAATGACTGGAAGGCTATGGTTTATGCTGATGGTGAAATCTTCATGTCTAAGGAATACAATGGCTTAGAGATTTTAGATAGAGTTGGTGGCGGAGAT
>DCGH01000029.1:1277-3524 GCA_002315205.1 Erysipelotrichaceae bacterium UBA1783 | reverse complement strand
CCTTCGCTTCTGGCTTAGTATATGGTTTAATGACAACTGAAAATGCTGAAATCGCTGTAAACTATGGTGCTGCTCATGGTGCATTAGCAATGACTACTCCTGGTGATACTTCAATGGCTTCTAAGAAGGAAGTTGAAGCAATCATGGGTGGTGCTGGCGCTAGAGTCGTTCGTTAACAGGAGGAATATTCTATGAAGGAATTCATGGGAAAGGATTTTCTATTAGAAACAGAAACAGCAAAGCATTTATATCATGACTTTGCTGAAGATATGCCAATTATCGACTATCATTGTCATATTCCACAGAGAGAAATCTTTGAAAACAGACGCTTTGAAAACATTGCCCAGGTATGGCTAGGTGGCCATATGGTGGATGCCAATGGTAAAGACTATTACTTTGGAGATCACTACAAGTGGAGATTAATGAGAGCTTGTGGTGTAGCAGAGGAATATATCACTGGTGATAAGCCAGATGAGGAAAGATTCCAGAAGTTTGCTGAAAGCTTAGAAAAGGCTATCGGTAATCCAATGGTTCACTGGTGTCAATTAGAGCTAAAGAAGTATTTCGGTATTGAAGAAATGCTATGCTCTAAAAACTGGAAGCAGGTTTGGGACAAGTGCAACGATATGCTACAGAATGACCCAACACTTACTGTTCGCGGCTTAATTGAACAGTCTAATGTTGCTTTTATTGGAACAACTGATGATCCAGTCGATGATTTACATTATCATGATTTGCTTGCACATGATCGTACAATCACTTATCGTGTAGCACCAAGCTTTAGACCTGACAAAGCATACAATATTCATCTGAATGGCTTCAAACAGTATATTGAGCAGCTAGCAAAGGTAGCCGAAGTAGAAATCAACAGTGCAGAGGATGTTGCCACAGCATTAGAAAAGAGAGTTGAATTCTTCGTTTCTATGGGCTGTAAGGCATCTGACCATGGTGTTGCTTATATTCCTGAAGCAAAGCTTGATTATGCATTAGCTAATGAAGCATTCACTAAAGCAATGCATGGTGAAGAAATCACCTTAGCTCAACAGGAAGCTTATCAGTATTGGTTAATTTGCCAGTTAGGTAAGATGTATTATAAGAATGATGTTGTTATGCAGATTCATTACAACGCATTAAGAAATACCAACACAAAGTACTTCAATATTCTTGGCCCAGATACAGGATTAGATATGATGGACTCATTAGATAGTACTCATGGAATTGTGAATCTATTAAATCAGCTAATGATGGAAGACAGTCTTCCAAAGACAATTCTTTATTCATTAAATTCTAAGGACTTCGATATGCTAGCAACACTAGCAGGATGCTTCCAGCATGATAGCCCTGTTGCTTCAAGAGTACAGGTTGGTAGTGCATGGTGGTTCTTAGATACTAGAGATGGTATGGAGCAGCAGCTAAAGACCTTCGCAAGAATTGGAACATTAGGTAACTTCATTGGTATGCTAACAGATTCAAGAAGCTTCTTGAGCTATACTCGTCATGAATACTTCCGTCGTATTTTATGTAATATCATTGGTAAATGGGTTGAGAATGGTGAATTCCCTAACGACGATGATTTATTAAGACCAATCATTGAAGGAATTTGCTTCACTAATGCTCAGAAATACTTTTCAGTAAAATAAGGAGTCACTATGGAAATTCGTTATTCCGTTAATCCTAACGATTTTAAAAGATATACAACTGAAGAAATTCGCAAGGAATTCCTTTATCCAAATCTATTTGTAGATGATTCCGTTGTTTCATATTACACCCATGTTGACCGTATGGTTACTTTAGGATGTAAGCCAGTTACAAGAAAGATTTCTATTGATGATAAGCTTGATATTTGGCACAACTTCGGCACCCACTTCTTCTTAGAAAGAAGAGAAATCGGTATTTTCAATGTTGGTGGTAAGGGTACTGTTGAAGTAGATGGCACTGTTTATTCATTAGACTATAAGGATTGCTTATATATTGGTATGGGTGCAAAAGAAATCTATTTTGCTTCAGAAGAAGCTTCTTCTCCAGCAAAATTCTATATGGCCTCTTCTCCAGCGCATAAAAGCTATCCAACCAAGCTGTTAAAGATTCAGGACGCAAATCATCGTCCCGTAGGTGATAGCAAAACATGTAACAAGCGTGTGATTAACCAGTTTATTCACCCAGATGTATTAGAAACCTGTCAGCTTTCTATGGGCATGACAGAATTAGCAGAAGGATCTAACTGGAACACCATGCCTTGTCACACTG
>DCGH01000029.1:0-1245 GCA_002315205.1 Erysipelotrichaceae bacterium UBA1783 | reverse complement strand
AATGGAGGTTTACTTCTACTTTGAAGTTCCTGAAGACCAGGCGATCTTCCATTTAATGGGTCAGGGTGATGAAACAAGACATCTTGTCTTGCATAACGAGGATGCTGTTTATTCACCAAGCTGGTCTATACATGCAGCAGCTGGTACAACAAATTATACATTCATTTGGGCAATGTGTGGTGAAAACCAGGCCTTTGATGATATGGATAACATTGCAATCAAGGATTTAAAATAAAAAATAATACTCATAAAAAAGCCTGTTACTGTAGTGCACCGGTAAAGTTGGACCGGTATAAATAAACTAACTTAATGTTAATTGTTCAAAGGATTGTTGTCTATAAGCTAATGGACTCAATCCTTTTCTTTTTGCGTTAATTCTTTCCGTATTGTAATAAACAATATATTCTTCCATCGCTGATATAAGTTGAACTCTTGTTTTAAATGTGTGACCATAATACATTTCGTTTTTCATGATGCCAAAGAAATTTTCCATCAAAGAGTTATCCATACAGTTTCCTTTTCTTGAGAACGATTGTTTAATACCTTTATCTTTCAACCATTGTTGGTAAGGTTTCATCTGATATTGCCAGCCTTGATCCGAATGAAATATTAATCCTTCGAGATTAGGATTAGCTTTAAAAGCTGCATCAATCATTCTTTTTGTTTGATTAAAATCTGGAGAAATAGATATATCATAAGAAATAATACTTCCATCATGCATATCTAGAATTGGTGAAAGATAAACTTTTCCTTCATCTGATTTAAACTCAGAAACGTCAGTCGTCCATTTCTCGTTTGGCTTTGATGCGTTAAAATCCCTAATGTATTTTGTTTTATGTTCTTTTTCGTCAATTTCTTTATAAAGTAAGAGATTCTCTTTGAATTCACCATTATCACCTTTATATGAATGGTAATGTCCATTTTTGCCTTGTATAGCTTTTAAACCGTTTTCTGACATCACTCTTTGAATCCTGTTATGACCATAATTTTCCAGTCCATCTAGATTAGACAGTATTATTCTTCTATAACCATATCTAGATTTATGATATTCAAACGCAGGAGTAATGATAGCTAAGATTTCATCATCTTCTTTTTTCTTGCGATTGACGTAATTTAAATGTTTACTAGTCTTATAGTATTCATATGTTGATTTGCAAAGACCTGAAACTATCAAAAGGTGCTTTAATGGATAGTTTTTAGATTGCCTTAGTTCGTCAATCACAGTTACTTTTTCTTCTGTTCTTG
>DCGH01000094.1 GCA_002315205.1 Erysipelotrichaceae bacterium UBA1783 | reverse complement strand
AAGCACAACTATCATTTTCCCTGATAATTGTGCTTCTTTTCATTTTCTTAACTTAATGACGTTGAGGCAAAACCTTTCTAATCGTTTGGGTTGATGGACTTGATGGTTTCAAATAAAGCCAAATCACTTGCTTTAACCTTGATGCCACCTTTGATGTTAGAACCATCAGGATATTGCAGCTGAATGGTAATAATTGTGTCTTCAACAATTCTTTTTTTGTTTAATGCTTCTAAGAACAATGGCAGCTTTGGATGCTCAGCCAATAGGCTGTCCCAACACTGCTTGATTTGTGCTAATGCTTTAAAATTCATATAAACCTCCTAATTTAGAAAAAGAAATGACGCTGTAAATAATCTTTTAATGGTTTGTAAATTCCAGCGATAATCAAGAAAATACCAAATCCTAAGCATATGCTTAGGGCATATAATGACCATCTGAACATTCTGGTATGGAAGGTGATGGACTGGAAGAATTCAATAAGCACTGCAGCAATGCCTAAAAATAAAACGGCACCACCAGCAATGAATAATCCTCCTTTTTTTACATATCTTGCCAAAGTAATGACTGTAACAATATCAATGGCAATCAGAATAACAATTGGTAGAGCAAAGCTGAAGAACCAATGACCATCGACCTTCTGATTAATATAGAAAAGATATAGGGCAATGGCTGTAAAATTGATTGGCCAGAAAATGACAGGATTAGGCTTCTTAAACCATAATGGCAAAATACAAATAATATAGAATAATAATATTGCTAAAACTGGATAGCCTACCCAGGCAAGCTGGTCGTAAAGGTTCAGACAGACAACTAATAAAACAATAATGGAAACTGCACAGATAATTGTAAAGAAGATTGCTGCGGGTAGCTTGTTTTCTATTGGCGTTTTTGGCATGCTCTCAGGATAACGATTGTCCTTATTAATACCATCTGGATTCCAGACAGGGGTTGCACATAATGGGCAATTATTGACACCATCCTGCAGCTTTACGCCACATTTAACACAATACATTTTTTTACCTCCTATTACTTTCTATGGATACTGGAATACCAAGTTCTACTAAAGAAGAGAAAAATCTTCTTTCCAGTTCAGATTCCTTAATACTACGAATCATATTGATACAGGTGGTATTACCAACGGATACAACAGAGCAGTTGTTTGGATAGCTTCTCTGTACGCCAATGATAAATTCCATTCTTTCAATGTAATTCTCAACCTCTTGAGGCAGCTTTAATAATCCAAGATTTGAAATGTTAGTGCAATGGTGCTTTTCACCATGAGCACTATAGACCCTGTTCATAAAAAATTGTTTGATTGGTAATGGGACAATTCTTAATAATGGATTCTGTTGTGGTAGGACATTTGCGGCAATTTCACTAGCCATATTCTGCTTTGTCAGCTTTAAGGCCATCTGATTAGAGATGACATTGCAAAGCTCCTGTAGGGTATATTCACCCTGTAGAGGATGAATGCCAATATTTTCAGATAAAACAAAGTTTCTTAAGGTTTTAGAAGGAAAAATCTTTCTTAAATTTGCTGCAATGGAAATCGTGACGGGCTTCTGATGCCACTTATATACCTCATTATCCTGGATTGGAATAATTGCCTGAATCATTAATGCAGTTAATAAAACTGTAATGGTGCAATGGTATTCCTTAGCTTTCGCTTTTAGAATATCAGTTTCTACAATACCAGTTGTTAAGGTTAAAAAGCCATTAGAGAATTCTGGTGTACCATGTAAACGATAGGCGATTGGTTCCTTACGGGAATTGCCATAGCCATTGGAATATTTAAAGAAGCTATCCTCTAGTTCATCCTCACTAGGAGAATCTGCTGGATTTAATACATTTCCGTTATAGATAATATTTAAATTGTATTTTAGCTTCAGATAATGAGCGACTAATGTTCGTACATAGATACTGCCACCAGTGCCATCAGTAATACTATGGAAGAACTCTACAGCAATACGATTTTCGTGGTAGAACACACGCATACAGCAGGTTCTGATTTCCTTGGTGCTCATATGTGTTAAAGGGTAAGCGAAGTCAGGCTTTACGATTAGTGGTTTTTTGATACATTTCAGGTAGTTCCAGAAGAAGCCTGGCTTTAAGGCCACATAAAAGCTTGGAAATCTGTTTTTCAGATCATCGACAGCCTTCTGAAGAATTTGAGGATCTATTTCTTCCTTTAATGTGGCGCTGATACGATAAACATTAATCCATTCTGTTGTTTTGGTTGCTGGGAAAATCAACCCAGCGGTATCTAGCTTATACCATGTATTGTTCATAGATTCTCCAGGTTAAATTCTGTAAATGGCTCATATTTTGGAATAGATACAAAATCCATTTTCTTTTTATTGAATGGATGAGTGAATGACAGATGATAGGAATATAAGGCACAGCTATATCTGTTGATTTTGCTGCCATATTTCCCATCTCCTGCTAATGGGTGGCCACGATGAGCCATCTGTACGCGAATCTGGTGCGTTCTACCAGTATATAGCTTTACTTTAATGAAGGATAAGCCTTCCTTATATTCTAATGGGGTATAGGTAAGCTTTGCCATCTTAACACCATTTCTCTGTTTATCAACTACATAAGATTTGTTCTTGTTTTTATCATGATATAGTAAGTCGGTTAGTGTTTCTTCTATGGGAATACATTTATTATGGCAAACGGCTAAATACTCCTTCTGGAAGCTATCCTCATTAATGATTCCAGAAAGCTTTCCAGCCGCCTGAACGGTCTTGGCATAAATCATTAAGCCAGAGACGGGCTGGTCTAAACGATGCACAGTAAAAATATCGCAATGTAATTGCTCACGTAAAAGTGCAGGCATAGAATTTGCCCCTTTATCCTCTGATAAAACCCCAATAGGCTTAATTGCGACAACGAAGCTGTTGTCTTGGTAAATAATTTCAATCATAGTCCTATTATAGCAAACTTTGTTTAAAAGTAAAAAAATGGGGCTGTAAAGAAATAGATTT